>DATHFW010000084.1:0-2300 GCA_035317945.1 Steroidobacteraceae bacterium
TACCGGGTCGCTATTCATTTTCAGACGGACGATGCCCGATGCGCCGCGGCCCTACCGAGCGCTGGGCTATCCTGTGGTGCCCGCAATTTTTCTCCTGGTGACAGGGGCGCTGCTGATCAACACGTTCATCGCGGCGCCGCATGAGGCGCTGCGGGGCGTCGGGGTATTGTTTGCGGGACTACCGCTGTACTGGTATTGGTCGCGCAAAAACCCGAGTTCGTAGCTAGTGATCTTCGCCCGGCAGGTCGAATACCAGCACCTCGGCCTCCTTGCCGCGCTCGAGATGCAGTTCCGTGCCGCGAGTCACTTGCAGCGCGTCGCCCGCATCGAGGGCAACACCGTTCGCCGTCACCGCGCCGCGCGCCACATGCACATACATGCGCCGCGCGGATTTCACCTCAAGATCCGCCTGTTCGGCGCCGTCGAACAACCCCGCGTAGATGCGCGCATCCTGATGGATCAACAGCGATCCTTCGGCGCGATCCGGCGACACAATCAACCGCAGGTGCCCACGCTTCTCCTGCGCGGCGAAGTGCTGTTCCTCATAGCTCGGCTCAATATTGGCCTTGCTCGGTTGGATCCAGATCTGCAGAAAGTGCGTAGCCGCAGTCGGCGACGGATTGAACTCGCTGTGCCGCACGCCGCTTCCCGCGCTCATGCGCTGTACGTCTCCGGGTCTGATGGTTGAGCCATTGCCCATGGAGTCCTTGTGCGCAAGCTCGCCGGACAACACGTAGCTGATAATTTCCATATCGCGATGAGCATGAGTGCCGAAGCCGGCGCCGGCCTGCACCCGATCTTCATTGATCACACGCAATGGGCCGAACTCGACGTGCTTGGGGTCGTAGTAGTCGGCGAAAGAAAACGTGTGAAAAGATTTAAGCCAACCATGGTCGGCAAAACCTCGTTCTTGACTGCGTCTGATCTCGTTCATTGGAACCTCCGTGAAGCTTACAATAGGCCCGAACATGTCATTAAAAAAGCGCAAAATTTAGCGGTAATCGATCGAAAAAATGGATCTCTTCAGGAGTCTCGCGGGATTTGATCGACGCTTGGTGTCGGTAGGACAGGCCCTACAGAGGGTAACGAGGCGGCCCGACTGCTTGGCATGGCAATCGCGATTAAAGTCCCCTTACAGCTGCTAGGGGAGATCAATAATGTCAATAAGCACGATCCTGCTGATAGTTTTGGTGCTGCTCTTGATTGGGGCGCTTCCCTCGTGGCCGTATAGCAGCGGATGGGGTTACTACCCGAGCGGCGGCCTGGGCTTGGTACTCATTGTACTGCTCGTTCTGGTCGTGACCGGCCGCTTGTAGTGAAGCGGATTTGGTGGGTGCCCCTGGCATTTGCCGGGGCGTTGAGCGCAGCTTCGAGCGGGCTGGCGGCCCCGTGCAGCGACCCCGCGCCGCTGTCGCGCTTCGATTATCTGGTGCTCGCAAGCATGGCCGATTCGAAGCGGCCGTTCTCCCTGGCTACTTACCGGCCGCAGCGGCGGGCCTCGCCCGAGGCCACGCGGATTGAGCGGATGGATGGGCCGCCGAAATCCGCAACGTCTGCTGCGCCGCTATCGCACTGAGCTGCCGAAAAAGCCGCAAGGCGGCCATCCTTGCTAGAAGTAGCCGTGCAACTCCATCAGGATCACTTGTTGATTCTGCGTGTTGTTCTGCGGAATACCGAAGTAGTGGCGATAGCCGGCGCGAAGTTGCAAGAAGGGCAGCGGCGTGTACTCATACACGATGCTGTAGCGGGTCTGTTGGTCATTGCTCACGGATCGATCCGGATCTTCATATTCCGCGGTCAGCTTCAAGTTATGGCCCTTGCGAAGTCGCCAGTCCCCCTCCAGCAGCCCTGCAGTAAGGGTGCGTCCTCCGGGAAGGCTTTCATCGCGCACCAGGTCGGCCTCAGCCAACCATGCAATGGGACCGGTCCTCAAGCCGGCGAACAGACCACCGACCCGCCGATCGCCAAGGTCGGATTGAGTGGATGAGCCTGCAATACCCACCCGCCAAATAGGCTTCGTGTATACCACCTGGGTGGTGACTTGGTAGCCCTGCCCGGTTGTCGCGTTGGCCGCGCCGTTGGTCACGTCAAATTGCGCCGACCAGGCGGCATGCTCGTACCCCAATTCAACGCCTTTGTCGGGAGTTGTCATGTTGATGCCAGTGACCTGGCGCACGAAGGCGGTTTGATCCTGAAGTCTCCAGCCGAAAGGCAGGTAAAATTGTCCGCCTTTGATATAAAAGCCATCCTGGGTGTTGCCATAGCGCACGTAGGCTTCTTCGTTGATCGAACCGTCGGGC
>DATHFW010000085.1:0-3128 GCA_035317945.1 Steroidobacteraceae bacterium
GGTCGCGTCGCCAAAGCCGTTCTGATCAGCGCTGTTCCGCCGCTCATGCTCAAGACCGACAAAAATCCCGACGGGACCCCGATTGAGGTGTTCGATGGCTTCCGCAAGGCGCTGGCCGCCAACCGGTCGCAGTTCTATCTCGATGTGGCATCCGGTCCGTTTTATGGCTTCAATCGCTCGGGTGCGAAGGTTTCGCAGGGAATTATCCAGAATTGGTGGCGCCAGGGCATGACGGGTGGCGCCAAGGCTCATTATGACGGCATCAAGGCCTTCTCGGAGACCGACCAGACGGAAGATCTGAAAGCGATCAAGGTGCCGACGCTCATCATGCAGGGCGACGACGACCAGGTCGTACCCTACAAGGACGCCGCACTGCTTCAGGCCAAGTTTCTCAAGAGCAGCACGCTCAAAGTCTATCCCGGCTTTCCGCACGGCATGTGCACAACGAATGCAGACGTGATCAATTCCGACTTGCTCGCTTTCATACGGTCGTGATCGCCGTTGCCGAACCGGCGTGAGCCGGTTCGGCAACCACCGTCGAGCCACTCGCGGCGGTGAGCTGGAGCTGAGGGCTGCGCCTCGCGGCAGAAGATTCGTGAAGTCAGACATCAACTTTGAAAGCGCGGACCTAACGCTCGCCGGCCGTCTCTAATCGAACCCGCAAGCGATCGGAATCGAAGTCCCTATCACCTCGCCAGTAGGTTACCTCGCCGCGAACGATTGCAATTTCTGCTAATGGGATGGTCCGGGTGCGCCGGGAGACCGGCAGAAGGTAGGCGGTGGAAATCCGCCACGGTGTAGGGCGTAGCGAGCCGCACCGGCCCCGAGTGATGCACGTCAGTCCGTGAGGGATGACGCGAAGCGTTCACAGGGGGATGTGCAGGCGAGGTATTGAGCGGCGTAAGCCAAGTTCGGGGTGCCGATGTTTTCTGGACCAACAGAAGGCCATATGGCGGGCGTCGCATTCGCGAGATGCTCGTCGACCCCGCGTCGTCGTAGACCCTGGCATGCACACAAGCCTTTTGCGCGGGAACCGGGAGATCTCCATCGCGTCCCCGCCAGTCGTGGCGGGGAGGTTGACGGGAAGGCTGGGAGCCATAGCCGCCAATGAGTACGATGGAGAAGTCGGACTCGCCCGAGGTAGCGGCGAAGCAGGTGAACAAGGCGGCTTCGGCCGCTGCGGAGTCTGTGGAGCGAAGGGGCGGGGCCAAGGAGAATGCGGGTCAGCAAAGCACGGTCCGGACGCAGAGCCGGGCGGCCGTGTCAAACGCGCAGACCCGCATACGAGATGCCGTCACCAGGAACAGACAGGGCAAGCTGACGGCGCTCCTGCATCACATCAGCATCGATGTTCTGCGGGCGAGCTTCTTCGATCTGAAGAGGTCCGCTGCGCCGGGTGTCGACGAGATGACGTGGGCCGACTACGTGGAGAACATCGAGGCCAACCTCGCAAATCTTCACCGACGCGTTCACACAGGGGCGTATCGAGCGCTGCCATCGCGCCGGACGTACATACCGAAGGCGGATGGCAGACAACGGCCGCTCGGCATCGCCGGATTGGAAGACAAGATTGTCCAGTCGGCAGTGGTTGCAATCCTGACACCGATCTATGAAGCGGAGTTTCTGGGCTTCAGTTACGGGTTCCGGCCTGGGCGTAACCAGCATCAAGCGCTGGACGCGCTCGCGTTCGGAATTGGGAAGCGGCAGATCAACTGGGTGCTTGATTGCGACGTTCAATCCTTTTTCGACAAGGTTAGCCAGGATTGGCTGATCCGGTTCGTCGAACATCGGGTCGGCGATCGACGGATCATCAGGTTGATCACCAAGTGGCTTAAGGCAGGTGTACTCGAAGATGGTCGGCTGGTCGTGACCGAGGAGGGGACGCCACAGGGGGCTGTTATCAGCCCGCTCCTGGCGAACATCTATCTCCACTACGTTTACGATCTGTGGACTCACCGGTGGCGCCGATACTGCTCCACCGGCGACGTGATCGTCGTGCGCTACGCGGACGACAGCATCGTCGGCTTTGAGCACCAGCATGAGGCGGAGCAGTTCCTTGCCGATCTCAAAGTGCGGCTTGCAAGCTTTGGATTGACCCTTCATCCCGACAAGACGCGGCTCATCGAGTTTGGTCGGCGCGCTATCGCGCGCCGGCGTTCGCTGGGTCTCGGCAAGCCGGAGACGTTCAACTTCCTTGGGTTCACGCATTACTGCGCAACCCGACGGAATCGCAACGGCTTCGTGCTTGGGAGGAAGCCAATCCGGAAGCGAATGCAGGTCAAGCTGCGGGAAATCAAGGAACGCTTGCAGGCAATGCGGCACGATGGAATCGAACGGCAAGGCAAGTGGCTTGCCCAAGTTCTGCGCGGCTGGCTTGCCTATTACGCCGTGCCGATGAGCGCTCCGGCCATCACGGCCTTTCGGCACCACATGATCGAGCGGTGGCACAGCGTCCTACGGCGCCGCAGCCAACGCGCTCGACGATTGACGTGGGACCGGATGAAAGGGATTGCCGAGCGCTATCTGCCTTATCCTCGCATCCTGCACCCGTGGCCGGAGCAACGGTTCCTCGTCACCATCCAAGGCAAGAGCCCGGTGCGTTAGCAGCGCCCGCCGGGATCTGTGCGGGGGGCGGAGAGCAATCTCCGTCCCTACCGCGACCCGTGCTCCTGCCCCGCCAGCAAGCGAAGCTGGCAAGGGGCGCCAAAGACAAGGAGCACGCCATGTCTCAGACTCTCAATACCGCGATCGCCGTGATCGGCATCGATATCGGCAAGAACTCGTTCCACGTCGTGGGCCACGACGCGCGCGGCGCCATCGTGCTGCGGCAAAAGTGGTCGCGTGGCCAAGTGGCAGCGCGGCTCGCCAATACACCGCCTTGCCTGATCGGCATGGAAGCCTGCGTCGGCGCACATCACCTGAGCCGCAAACTCGCATCGCTTGGTCACGATGCCAGGCTGATGCCGGCCAAATATGTCCGCCCCTACAGCAAGGGACAGAAGAACGACTTCAATGATGCCGAAGCGATTGCCGAAGCCGTGCAGCGCCCGACGATGAAGTTCGTGGCGACCAAGACCGCGGAGCAACTGGATCTGCAGGCGCTGCATCGGGTGCGCGAGCGGCTGGTG
>DATHFW010000086.1:0-11351 GCA_035317945.1 Steroidobacteraceae bacterium
GCGCCGTGGACGGTCCCCCAACTCTTAGCCTCGCATCGACCTGTTTGAGCGCCCGTGCAGTGTGATCATACAAAGTGAAGTACGTCGCCTGCGCCGGAGTACCGGTCCAGAAATCAAGGTTGGGTTCGTTCCAGACTTCGAAGTACCACTGCGCGACTTCATCGATTCCATATCGCTCGATCAAGTGCGCCGCGAAGGCCGCTATCAGTGCGTCCCACTTGGCGTAGTCGCGCGGCGGCGCGACGATGGGGTGATATTTGAAACTGTGCACGGCTTCGCGCGACGCGAGCTTTCGCGGCATGAACGACAATTCGACGAACGGCCGAACGCCGTTTTCCAAAAGTCCGTCGTAAATCTGATCGACGTAAGAAAAGTTATATACGGCTTTCCCGTGCTTGTCCTCGTCGTACACGCCGACCTCGTCATGCAAGATGGCGTGAAAGCGCACGAACTTCAGGTCAGTGGCGCCTTTCACCAAACGTAAATCGCGCCGATAGCTGTCGCGCAGCGTGAGAATCGCCCGGCCGGAACCAAACATTTGTTCCCAGTAGTGAGGGAAGGCGTGATGAGGGGCAGATGCATCAACGATGATCTGCTCGTCGCCCCACACGAGGATGGGTGCGCAGAAGAATACAAAGATGATGGCAACTCTCTCGTGTATTTTTTTCAATCTTTGCATCGCCATACTATATCTCCGCGCGCTGTGGACATCGAAGCTTAAGAAGCGCTAGCATCCTCTTAAAGTTGCGGCAGTTAGATCGCAAGGGATTCGAAATGGTTTCGCCAGGGATGGTGGGGGATTTGTGGTATTCAAAGCGGCGTCATTGCTTCTGCTTGCGTTTCGCATGTCGTCAACGGCCGCTACGTCGCCGCGAACGATCCGCGCGCTGAAATCATCGACGTCACCGCGCGCGGATTCAACACTCGCGGATATAACATTTCTGAGCGTGAATTTCGCCACTCGATCCTGCCTCACGCGTGAACATTTCTGTGCGCGCCGCTGTCGCTCGAATTTAAGGGCTCAGCCTTGAGCTAGTAAATATTACAAACCGCGCCCGATTCGAAGGACGCGACATGGGGGAGAATCATGAAAACGCGGCTCATCTATAAAAACACGTTATTTGCAGCGGCGATCGCCGCGATGCTTGCCGCCGGCGCCGGCATGCCCAATGTCAGCCGGGCACAGACGGCCGATGCAACGTTGCGCGGCAAAGCTGCGCCGAACACCGAGGTGGTGGCGAAGAACATCGCAAACGGCGTCACGCGAAGAACCAAAACGAACGCGGAGGGAAGCTACACGCTGCCCGGCTTGCAGCCGGGCACTTACACCGTCGCGGCCGGACCGGGCACGGAAACCACCATCACTTTGTCGGTGGCCTCAACGGCCACGCTCGATCTGAGCGCGGCAGGCGCCGAAACGGCCGCGGGATCCGTTTCGGAGATTACGGTCAAGGCCCAGCGCCTCACCGAAGTGCGAACTTCCGAAGTCGGGACAACGGTTTCCCTGCACCAGATTCAGACGGTGCCGCAGATTACGCGCAATTTCCTGGAATTCGCCGATACGGTGCCGGGCCTCGTGTTCAGCGTCAACGATCAGGGGCAAACTTCACTGCAGAGCGGCGGCCAGAACGCCAGTGCGATCAACGTCTATATCGACGGCGTCGGGCAGAAGAACTACGTGAAAGAAGGCGGCGTCAGCGGCCAGTTTGCCACCCAAGGCAATCCCTTTCCGCAACTTGCGATCGGCGAGTACAAAGTGATTACTTCCAATTACAAAGCCGAATTCGACCAAGTGTCGAGCGCCGCCGTGACGGCGGGCACCAAGTCCGGCACCAATGAATTTCACGGTGAAGTGTACGGTGAGTACACGAGCGATAAATTCCGCGCCGAAACGCCTTCCGAGCACGCGGATGCCTTCCAGACGCCCTCGAAAGACAAGGAATTCGGGGTCGCTGTCGGCGGCCCGATTCTAAGGGACATGCTGCATTTTTTCTTTGCATACGAAGGCAAGCGTTTCGTTACCCCGATTACGGTAACGCCCGGCGTCACTACGCTCAACGGACTGCCGATCGAAAATTTCCTGCCCGCGGACGTCAACGCCCAATTCGGACCGGCGTCGTTGCCGTTCAACGAAGATCTTTTCTTCGGCAAACTCGATTTTGAACCTTCGGACTACGATCGCATCGAGTTCAGCGTCAAAGTGCGCAATGAGGATCAGATTAACAATCTCGGCATCTCGAAAGCGGCTTCCGCGGACATCACGGTCAAAAACAATGACACCCGCTATATGCTGCGCTGGGCGCACAGCGCCGATCACTGGTTGAATGAATTGCTGTTCACGCATGAGGACTCCTTCAATCAGCCGTCCGCCACGAATCTCGGCAACGGCTCGCAGTACACCGTAGTGGCAAACAATCAGGCCCTCGTTCTCGCGACGGGCTCGGCGGATCCGCGCGCCGCGCAAAACAAAGGGCAGCGCGGACCGGGGATACAGGATGACTTCACGTTCAGCGATCTGCATTGGCTGGGCGATCACACGATCAAGACCGGCGCCAAGTTCAAGCGAATCGACCTGACGGCGGCTGACGCCGAAAACATCAATCCGCAGTTCTTCTACAACGTTACCCCCGCAGGTACGGATGCGCTGCCCTACAAGGCGCTGTTTACCAATCCAGTCGCGGGCTTGAGCCCGACGGCAACCTCGAGAGACAATCAATTCGGCGTCTACCTTCAGGACGATTGGGTGCAGAACGAGCATTTGACCTGGAACATCGGCATGCGCTGGGACTATGAAAGGAACCTGGGCTATCTTGACAATGTCACCCCGGCCGCCGTCGTGGCAGCCTTCGGCATGCAAGACCCGAACGCACCGCCCGGACAGACCTATGCGCAGTCCCTCGCGAAAGGCGGCGTCAATATCAACGACTACATCAGCACCGGCAATAACCGCAAGGCCTACACCGGCGAGTTCCAGCCGCGGCTTGGATTCTCGCTGGACATCAATGCTGATCAGCAGCATGTGATATTCGGTGGTTATGGCCGCTCCTATGATCGCGACCTGTACGACTATCTGCAGGTCGAGGTGACCAAAGCGGCGTTGCCCCAGTACACGGTCTTTTTCCCAAACGCCGCCGCCACCGCTGCGAACGGCTGCTTGGGAACGCCTTGCGTCGCGTGGGATCCGAAATACTTGGGCGGTCTGCCCAGCCTGCAGACGCTCGTGGCCTCGAGCGCGGCAGGCGCGGAAATCGATGCCGTCAACAACAACTTGAAAGTGCCGTATTCAGACCAGTTCAGCATCGGAATACGCAATAAAGTGGGCGACTGGAATACCAGCGCCGCGGTGGCGCGCATCTTGAGCAAGGACGGATTCGTGTTCACACTGGGAAACCGCTTACCCAGCGGCGCATTTTTCTCGGGCGGCGGACCGGACTTCGGCAATGGCGTGCCCGGCTTCGGTTCGCTGATCATCGGCAACAACGGCATCGAGACCAAGACCTGGCAGGTACTGCTGTCGGCGGAGAAGCCGTTCACCGCCGAATCGCATTGGAGCGCAACCTTCGCCTATACCTATACCGCTTCATCGGCAAACCGCGATACCACGCAACACTATGCATTCGACGAGCCGACCATCGGACAGTATCCGTTCATCAATTCGAACGCCGCGCCAAGGCATCGCATCGTCGGCACCGGCTCGTACGAGGCGCCGTGGGGCTTTGTGATGGCTGCGAAATTGACGCTGGCGACGCCGACCCCGGTCAACGATGTGGCCTGTTTCGGCTTGACCTACCCCAACGGCGCCAACTGCAATCCCATCTCAGTGACGCCTAAGAATTTCTTCGGGTATCGCTCGCTGGATCTTCAGGTGACGAAGAATTTCGACATCGCCAACTTTGCGTCGGCATATGTGCGGCTCGATGGGCTCAATGTCTTTAATTTCCACAATTATGCGGACACAATTCTCAACTTTGGCACGAACGGAGTCGCGAATCCGAATCCGGTGACGTACAACTACTCGGGCAATATCTTCGGCGTTCCACGCACTCTCAAACTGACGGTGGGAGCGCGGTTCTGATGGGACGCGATGACTGACCGGCATCCGCGCGACATTCCGATCATTGCCACCGTTCGATTCGGCTCGCTGTTGGCGATGCTGCTGATCTGCGGCTGCGGCGGGCTGAAGCCCGCCGCACTCCCAAAGCTCTTGGAGGAGACGGATACACCGAATAGTGCCGGCGAATTCCTCGAGGACATCGAACATAGAACGTTTGATTTTTTCTGGGCCAACGCCAATCCCAAAAACGGCCTGGTCCCGGACCGCTATCCGACGCGGATTTTCGCGAGCGTCGCGGCGGTCGGGTTTGCGCTAACGGCCTATCCCATCGGCGTGGAGCGCGGCTACATATCGCGCGCCGAGGCCCGCGACCGGGTCTTAAAGACGCTGCGCTTCTTCCGCGATGCGCCCCAAGGTCCCGGCGCCAAGGGATTCGCGGGGTACAAGGGCTTTTACTACCATTTTCTGGACATGGAAACCGGTGTGCGGTTCAACGAGCTCTCTGACCTGTCGATGATCGACACATCCCTGTTCATCGCCGGCGTGCTGTTCTGTCAAAGCTATTTCGATGGAACGGATCCTCAAGAAAAAGAGCTGCGCAAGATCGCCGATTTGCTGTACCGGCGCATCGATTGGGGCTGGGCTTCGCGCGACGAGGGTGCGGTCGCCCTGAGCTGGACACCGGAGATGGGCTTTCACCAGCGAAACTGGCGCGGCTACAACGAATCCTCGATCATGTACATCCTGGGGTTGGGCTCGCCGACCGCGCCGATGCCCTCAACAGCCTGGCAGTCGTACACGTCGACTTTCGATTTTCATTGGGTCAACGAGGGACAGTGGTATCTCGCGTTTGCACCCTTATTCGGACATCAATACTCGCACGTCTGGATCGATTTTCGCGACATCCGCGACGCGTACATGCGCGGCAAGGGCATCGATTATTTCGACAATACCCGGCGCGCCATCTTTGCGCAGCGCAGTTATGTGATTGCCAATCCCATGAAATGGGTGGGCTACTCGTCGCGCTTGTGGGGCATCACCGCGAGCGACGGCCCGGTCGAAGCGCAGCTCGAGTACAACGGCGAAATTCGGGCGTTCCATGCCTATGCAGCCCGCGGCTCGGGCGGGCCCCAGAACTTTGACGATGGGACACTGGCGCCCAACGCCGTGGCCGGCGCACTGCCGTTTACGCCGGAGATCGCCATTCCCACCTTGCGATTGATGAAGGAGCAGTACGGCCAGTACATCTATTCGACTTTCGGGTTTGTGGATGCCTTCAATCCCAGCTTCAATTACACCGATGTGAAACTCACCTACGGCCGAGTGGTGCCGGGAGTGGGTTGGGTCGACGACAACTACCTCGGCATCGATGAGGGGCTTACCATCACCATGATCGAAAATTTCCGCAGCGGCCTCATCTGGCGCGTCATGCGCCGCAACCCCTATCTGCGGCGTGGTCTTGAACGCGCAGGCTTCAAAGGTGGCTGGTTGGACACTCGGGGATAACGTGCCGATCGGCGAGCAGAACCGACGCCAGCGCCGCCAAACCTTCCTTGCGGCCGATGAATCCCAGACGTTCGGTGGTGGTCGCTTTGATGTTGATCACGGCGGCCGCGGCATTCAGGTCGGCGGCGAGGTTGGCCGCCATCGCGCTTCGATGCACGGCAATGCGCGGCGCTTCGGCGAGCACCGTGATGTCGGCATTGACCAGCTGCAGTCCCGCCGCCTTCATACGCTGCGCCACCACGCGCAGAAACACGCGGCTGTCGGCGCCGCGATAGCGCGGGTCGGTATCGGGAAAATGCTGGCCGATGTCGCCGTCGCCCATGGCGCCGAGCAGCGCATCGCACAAGGCGTGAATAACGACGTCGCCGTCCGAGTGCGCCACCACGCCTTGGCTGTGTGCAATGCGCACGCCGCCCAGCACGACGTGATCGCCCTCGCCAAAGGCATGCACATCCATCCCTTGTCCGACTCGCATTTGACTGCTCTCCTCCGTCTTGACTACATCCGTCTTGACTACATCCGCCGCCATCTTGAGGATGCCCGCCGCGACCCTTAAATCCTCGGCGCGGGTCACCTTGATGTTGAACGGTGAACCGCTGACCAAGGAAGCACGAATGCCGATGCGCTCCATGGCTTGTGCTTCATCGGTCACCGCAATACCGGCGCGAGCCGCGTCTTGAAGCGCACGGCGCAATGGCGCGAATGCAAAAACCTGCGGCGTCAAGGCGCGCCACAGGCCGGCGCGATCCACGGTTTCAACGCCGCCCGGCAGCTCGCGTTTGACCGTGTCGACAATCGGGGCCGCGAGCACGGCGCCATTGATATCCGATGCGCTGTCGCCCGATTTATTTTCGAGCGCGTCCGCGAGGGCACCGATGTCGCTGCCGCTCAAGCAGGGGCGCGCCGCATCGTGCACCAAGATCCAATCATCGGCCGCGGCTCGAGAAGCCAGAAATTCCAGACCGTTCATCACCGAGTCTTGCCGCTGCGCTCCGCCTATGGCAGTCAAGAGCTTCGGTGAGTTCAACCTGGCCGCGAGCTGCGGCCAATGACTGTCGCCGGCCGCGAGCACGACCACGATGGCGTCGATGCGCGGCTCGGCCAGCAGCGCTCGCAGTGACCATTCGAGCACGCTGCTGCCCAAGAGCTGCGTGTACTGTTTGGGGATGGCATCTGGATTAGCCAGAGCGAAGCGTTCGCCGCGGCCAGCCGCAGGAACTATCGCCCATAGGCGCCGCATCGTAGGCACAGTCAATGCGCGCGGGCGGAAACGGGAGAAGCAGGCGCGGCGGGAGCAGGCGTGTTGGCCCGCACGACTTGATAAAAGGTTTCGCTGGCGGCGACCATCCCCAATTCACTGCGGGCGCGCTCTTCGAGCGCCGTCAAACCGACCTTCAAATTGGCTACTTCGGCGCCCAATTGCCGATTGCGTTGGGCCTGTTCATGATTGGCCGCTTTTTGCGCATCGACCGAAAGTTGCAGCCCCGACACTTCGCGCAGGCCTCGGTCCGAGAGCCACAGGCGACCTTGGAGCAGGAGCAGTGTGATGGCCAGTACAGCCGCGAAAATCCTCATGGGGACAGGAGCTTAGCACGAATTCTTAAGAAATTGGAACCGACAAGGCGCGCGCTCCTGCGTAAGAGGCCTTGGCGCCCAGCTCGCCTTCGATTCTCAGGAGCTGATTGTATTTGGCCATTCGATCGGAGCGCGACATCGAACCGGTTTTGATTTGCGTCGCGGTCGTCGCAGCGGCAATGTCCGCGATCGTCGCGTCCTCGGTCTCGCCGGAGCGGTGCGACACGATGGCGGCATACTTGGCCTTGAATGCCATGTCGATTGCGGCCAGCGTTTCGGTCAAGGTCCCGATTTGATTCGGCTTGATGAGAATCGCGTTGGCGATTTTCTTGGCGATGCCCTCGGCGAAAATCTTGGTGTTCGTCACGAACAAGTCATCACCCACCAGCTGCACCTTCGTTCCCAATTTGCGCGTCAGGATTGCCCAGCCGTCCCAATCGCCTTCGCTCATGCCGTCTTCGATGCTGATGATGGGGTACTTGGCGGCCAAACCCGCAAGGTAATCGGTGAATTCCGACGCGCTGAATTTGCGCCCCTCGGACTCGGGGTCATAGACGCCGTCTTTGAAGAATTCGGTGCTGGCGACATCCAAACCCAGATAAATGTCCTTGCCCGCGCGATAGCCGGCCTTGTCGATGGCTTCCAAAATGATGGTGATCGCCGCTTCGTTCGACGGCAAATCCGGGGCAAAGCCGCCCTCATCACCCACGGCGGTATTCAAGCCCTTGGCGTGCAGCACCTTTTTCAGGCTGTGGAACACTTCGGCGCCATAGCGCAATGCTTCTGAGAACGACGGCGCGCCGATCGGCAGAATCATGAATTCTTGGATGTCCACACTGTTGTCGGCGTGCGCCCCGCCGTTGATGATATTCATCATCGGTACGGGCAGCGTCAAATCCCCGGTGCGCGCCAGATGCCGGTACAGAGGCAATCCTTGATCGGTCGCGGCAGCCTTCGCCGCCGCCAGCGACACCGCCAAAATCGCATTGGCACCCAATCTCGCCTTGCTGTCCGTGCCGTCCAATTTGATCATCGCGGCATCGAGAGCCGCTTGATCTTGAGCATTTGCCCCCATGACCGTGTCGCGAATCGTGCCGTTGATGGCGCCGACCGCCTTGAGCACGCCCTTGCCGCCGAATCGTTTCATATCGCCGTCGCGCAGCTCCACCGCTTCGCGCGATCCGGTCGAAGCGCCCGAGGGCACGGCTGCCCGGCCGACGGTGCCGGAATCCAATACCACGTCTGCTTCGACCGTGGGGTTTCCCCGAGAATCGATGATTTGACGGCCGCGAATATCGACGATTCGACTCATAGCAACGATTCCTCAAAGGGTGATCTCTTGACCGCGGTGTCCAGTTCGGCAAGCGTGGTCAGCAACGACTTCATGCGATCCAAGGGCCAGGCGTTCGGACCATCCGACAGCGCCTTGGCGGGATCGGGATGCGTCTCCATGAAAATGCCCGCCACGCCGGCGGCCACCGCGGCACGCGCCAGCACCGGCACGAATTCTCGCTGCCCGCCGGAGGAGTCGCCCTTGCCGCCGGGCAGCTGCACCGAGTGCGTCGCATCGAACACCACTGGACACCCGGTGGCGCGCATGACCGCCAGGGAGCGCATGTCCGACACCAGATTGTTATAGCCGAAGGAGAAGCCGCGTTCGCACACCATGATCTGCGCATTACCGGTGGAGCGCGCCTTGTCGACGACGTTCTGCATTTCCCAAGGCGACAGGAACTGCCCCTTCTTGATGTTCACCGGTTTGCCTTGCGAGCAGGCGGCGACGATAAAATTGGTTTGACGGCAAAGAAATGCCGGCGTTTGCAGCACATCGACCACGGCCGCGACTTCGGCAAGCGGCGTATCTTCATGCACGTCGGTCAGAACCGGTACACCGACCTGTTCGCGCACTTTGCTCAAGGCCTTCAGGCCTTCTTGCAAACCAGGACCGCGAAAACTCGCCCGCGAGGAGCGATTGGCCTTGTCGAACGATGCTTTGAAGATGAAGGGGATTTTGAGCGCGGCAGTGATTTCCTTCAGACGCCCCGCCACATCGATAACCAGGCTCTCGCTTTCAATGACGCACGGACCTGCAATCAAAAAGAACGGGCGATCGGGCCCGACCTCAAAGGAAGTCAGCTTCATAGGCTCAGCGAATCATGCAGTGGCGGCGCGCCCGGGCTGCAGCGAAGCTCGGTACTCGCGCGCTGCCCTGACGAAGCCCGCGAACAGCGGGTGCCCATCGCGTGGCGTGGACGTGAATTCGGGGTGGAACTGACTGGCAACGAACCAGGGATGGCTGGGCAATTCGATGAATTCCACCAACCCGTCCGCCGAGAAGCCGGAGAAGCGCATGCCGGCCGCGGCCAATTCCTCGAGATAGTGATTGTTGAATTCATAGCGATGGCGATGACGCTCGAATATCGATTCCTTGCCGTACAGCGAGCGCGCCCGTGAACCCGGAACGAGCTTGGCCTCTTGGGCACCGAGCCGCATGCTGCCGCCCAAATCCGATTTCTCATCGCGCACCTGTTGACCGCGCTCCAGGTCTTGCCATTCGGTAATCAATGCGATCACCGGGTGATTGGTGGCGCGGTCGAACTCAGTACTGTTGGCGCCCTTGAGCGCCAGCACATTGCGCGCATATTCGATGATGGCGAGCTGCATCCCCAAACAAATGCCCAGGTACGGAATGCCGTTTTCGCGCGCAAAACGGATCGCTTGAATCTTGCCTTCGATGCCGCGGTCGCCGAATCCGCCCGGCACCAAAATAGCATCCATTTTCTGCAGCGCGGCTGCGCCCGAGCGCTCGATGTCCTGCGACTCGAAATAATGAATATTGACGCGCGTGCGCGTCTTGATGCCGCCGTGCATCAGGGATTCGTTCAATGAAATATACGAATCGCGAATCTGCACGTACTTGCCGACCATGCCGATGTCGACGACGGCTTCCGGATTCTGTTTGGCGGCAACGACTGCGCGCCATTCGGACAAATCGGTCGGCGGCGCGTTCAAGCGCAGCTTGTCGACCACGATATCGTCCAGGTCCTGCTCGTGCAGCAGCATCGGAATCTTGTAGATATCGTCGGAATCCACCGCCGAAATCACCGCCCTCTCCTCGACATTGGTGAACAACGCAATCTTGCGGCGCTGCTCATCCGGGAGACTTTGCGAGCAGCGGCACAGCAAAATATCGGGCTGTATGCCGATGCCGCGCAGCTCCTTCACCGAGTGTTGCGTGGGCTTGGTCTTGATTTCGCCGGCGCCGCCTAAGATGGGCACCAAGGTCAGGTGCATGTACAGCACCTTGTCGCGCCCGAGCTCCACGCCCATTTGGCGAATGGCTTCGAGAAACGGCAGCGATTCGATGTCGCCGACCGTGCCGCCGATTTCCACCATGCAAACGTCCGAATCGCCGGCGCCCATGCGAATCCGGTGCTTGATCTCGTCCGTGATGTGCGGAATGACCTGCACCGTCGCACCGAGGTAATCACCGCGCCGCTCCTTGGCGATGACGCGCTCGTAGATTCTGCCCGTCGTGAAATTGCTGTTGCGACCGGTGGTCGTGCGTACAAAACGCTCGTAATGGCCCAAATCCAGGTCGGTTTCGGTGCCGTCAGCGGTGACGAAAACCTCGCCATGCTGAAAGGGGCTCATGGTGCCGGGATCCACGTTGATGTAAGGATCCAGCTTCACCATGCTGATTTTGAGGCCGCGGGCCTCGAGGATGGCGCCTAGGGATGCCGAGGCAATTCCCTTACCCAGCGAGGAAACCACGCCGCCGGTGACGAAAACGAATCGATTCATGATGAGTCACCGCCGATTAAACGTTTGTAGTCCACTTACACTTACTAGCGGATGCTCAAACGGAGCCACAGGGAACAATTGGAATACGACGGGAGTTCAGATTACCAGAACACGTCCATCTCGACAATCCTAACAAGCGCTACTTAACCATAGGCGCGATGTTCGCGTGAAACATCCGCGTGGAACGCGGCGAACGCGCGGGCTTCTAGATCACGAGGGGCGCATTGTTCCACGCGAGCTTGAGCCCCGGCGCGTCCGGCGCGGCGCACCAGCGAGCCTCCAGCCACAAATCCGCGACGGCGATCAACTCATCGCCGGCAAATACCAGCGGCAGTGCATCCCGCATCCACGGCAGCACGCCTTGCGACTGACACAGGTGCTGCACGGTCTGCGTCTTCGCCGATCGAGCGGG
>DATHFW010000087.1:0-4750 GCA_035317945.1 Steroidobacteraceae bacterium
TCGGTATTGATGACTTCAATGTCGCCGGCAGGATCGATCTTGCCGGCCACATGAATGATGTCGTCGTTCTCGAAGCACCGCACCACGTGCGCGATGGCATCGACCTCGCGAATGTGCGCGAGAAACTTGTTGCCCAAGCCCTCGCCTTTCGAGGCACCGGCGACCAGGCCGGCGATATCCACGAACTCCACGGTGGTCGGCAGTATCTTCTCAGGGTGCACGATGGCCGCCAACTTCTCGAGTCGCGGGTCCGGCACGGGCACCACGCCCACATTCGGATCAATGGTGCAAAAAGGATAGTTTTCCGCCGCGATCTGCGCGCGCGTCAGCGCATTGAACAGCGTGGACTTGCCCACATTCGGTAAACCGACGATTCCGCAACGAATGGGCATTAGATTTTTCCTGCACGGCTGTGCAAACGGGTCATGGCGCGTTCCGCGCCTTGGTCGAGCAGCAGCGGGATGCAATCCACCGCGGTGCCGACCGCATCCAATATGAGATCCTCTTCGGCGCGCGGCGCGCGCGTCAGTACATAGTCGATCACTTCGGCTTTGTTGCCGGGATGGCCGATGCCTAGGCGCATGCGCCAGAAGGCCTCGCCGATATGCGCGATGGTGTCGCGCAGCCCATTGTGTCCGCCGTGGCCGCCGCCTTGCTTCAAGCGCACGGTGCCGACGGGCAGATCGAGCTCGTCATGCGCGACCAAGATATCTTCCGGCACGATCTTGTAAAAATCGCTCAGCTGCCGGATCGACAGGCCGCTGCGGTTCATGTATGTGGTCGGCTTCAAGAGCACGACCTCGTGGCCATCGATGTTGATCTTCGCGGTTTCGCCCGAGTATTTTCGGTAGTCGCGAAACTCCCCACCGTGACGGCGCGCAAGCAAGTCCACGAGCCAGAAACCCGCGTTGTGGCGGGTCACCAGATGTTCAGGGCCTGGATTGCCCAGACCGACGATAATGCGCAACGGTAAACCAGCCATCAAGTCGACACCCAAGCCTTAAAAAGACAAGGGCCGTCGAAGCGACGGCCCTGAGGAGAACGCCTGAGAAAATTATTTCTTGGCGTCTTTCTTTGCCGGTTCCTTCTTGGCTTCCTCTTTCTTCGCAGGTTCGGCCTTCTTCGCCGCATCCGCTGCCCCAGCTGCCGGAGCTGCTGCCGCGCCTTCCGCCGCACCAGCCACCGCTGCCGCGGCTGCAGTGGGTTCGGGCTCTTCGGCACGCGGACTGTGGATCGCTACGACCGCCGCATCTTCCTTCGCCAGCTCCACGAGCACGACGCCCTCCGGAACCTTGAGCTGCGACAAGTGGATGCTCTCATTGAGCGACAATCCGGAAATGTCGACTTCGATGAATTCCGGCAAGTCCTTCGGCAGGCAGGACACTTCAGCCTCGGTGCGCATGTGCGACACGATGCCGCCCTGGGACTTGACGCCCGGCGAGACCGCCGCACCGGTGAAGTGCAACGGAATGCTGATGCGAATCTTCTCGTTCTCTTCGACGCGCTGGAAATCGATATGCACGATGGCGTTCTTGAACGGGTGGCGTTGCACGTCCTTCAAGATCGCCGCCTGCGTCTGGTCGCCCACCTTCAAATTCAGGATGGTCGAATAAAAGCGCTCATTGTCGAGCATGATCAGAAGCTTCTGATGGCTCAACATCAGAGTCCGCGCGGCGGTGTGCCCGCCATAGAGGATTGCCGGCACTTTTCCTTCGTGACGCAGGCGGCGGCTCGCACCTTTGCCTTGCGTCTCGCGGAACTCGGCAACGAGTTCGAAAGAGGTTTTCATAATCTTCTCCAGTTACATCACAAACTAAAGCGCCCTAGCATCGCGACCAACTGCAAAGGCACCGACCTAATCGCCAAACTAATCGCCAAACCTAATCAATATACAGCGAGCTCACCGACTCCTCGTCGCTGATGCGGCGGATGGTTTCGGCCAATAAACCCGCCACGCTCAGCTGGCGTATGCGCGGACACGCCGCGCCGGCCTCCGACAGCGGTATCGTGTCGGTGACCACCAATTCGTCCAATACCGAATTCGAAATTCGTTCGATCGCCTGGCCCGACAACACCGGATGGGTGATGTAGGCCACCACTTTCAGCGCGCCCTCATCTTTGAGCGCCTGTGCGGCCTGGCATAGCGTGCCGGCCGTATCCACCATGTCATCGACCAACACGCAGGTCTTACCCTCGACCTCACCGATGATGTTCATCACCTTCGATTCATTCGGCCGCGGCCGGCGTTTGTCGATAATGGCCAAATCCGCATCGTCCAAGCGTTTCGCCAAGGCTCTGGCGCGAACCACGCCGCCCACATCGGGCGACACCACGATCATATTCTTGTACTTCTGTTTCCAGACCTCGCCGAGCAGCACCGGCGATGCATACACGTTGTCGACCGGGATGTCGAAAAATCCCTGAATCTGATCCGCGTGCAAATCGATCGTCAGCAATCGATCCACGCCGGCGCCCGCCAGCATGTTGGCCACCAGCTTGGCGGTGATCGCCACGCGCGTCGCGCGCGGCCGGCGATCTTGCCGTGCGTAGCCGAAGTACGGCACAACCGCGGTAACCCGCTTCGCCGATGCCCGCCGACACGCGTCGGTCATCATCAGCAGCTCCATCAAATTCTCCGCGGGCGGACAGGTCGGCTGCAGCAGAAACACGTCGCGCCCGCGCACGTTTTCCCGCAGTTCCACACTGACCTCACCGTCGCTGAATCGATCCACGTCGGCACGCCCCAAGGGCACGTGCAAATGCCGGGTGATCTCCTGGGCAAGCGCTGGGTTGGCGCTGCCCGTGAACACGGCAATCGACAAAGACCCGAATTCATTATTTTGCGACATCGATCTTGCCTAAATTGGCTGGGGTGGAAGGATTCGAACCTCCGAATGGCGGGATCAAAACCCGCTGCCTTACCACTTGGCGACACCCCAACTTGGAAAACGAGCCAGCTTCAGCCGGTCCTAAATGCTTCAAGCAAGGGCGAGTCATTCAGTCCGCGAGCCAGAAAGCCAACAAATCCAGGCGGCACGTCGCGCATCAATTCGCGGCCGCGCTCCATGGTCTCACAGGCCAAAAAAACACAGGCCCCAGTGCCAGTCAGGCGCGCAGAACCAAAGAGCGACAGCCAATCGAGCGCATGTGCAACTTCAGGATAACGGCGTCGCACCACGCCCAAGCAATCGTTCCTTCCACCGGACGCCAGGAAACCGTGAATTGTGATGGGCGCAGAATTTCTTGTCAATTCAGGATCTTGAAACACCTCGGCGGTGCTGACGAAGATATTTGGTTTTAAAATCAGATAGTTAGACTCAACCGGAGCCAGCGGCGGATACAGCGGTGTCAGGCGTTCCCCGACCCCTTCCGCCCACGCGGCCCGGCCGCGGACGAATACCGGCACATCCGCTCCCAGTTTCAAGCCCAGCGCGGCCAGCTGGTCGGTCGATAAGCCCAGTCCCCACAGGTGATTCAGCGCCACCAAACAGGTGGCCGCATCCGAGCTGCCGCCGCCCAAGCCCCCGCCGATCGGGATTCGTTTGAGCAAGCCGATGTCGGCGCCGAGCGGTGAACCGGCGGCTTCTTTCAAAGCATGCGCCGCGCGCAGGCACAGATCGGCATGTTCAGGCAGTCCGGGTATGTCGAGCGCGCGGCGAATCTGCCCGTCGGCGCGCACCGCGATGCTGATCTCATCGCATAGATCAACGAACTGAAAACAGGTCTGCAGCTCGTGGTAGCCGTCGGGCCGCCGTCCTAGGATATGCAAAAATAAATTGAGCTTCGCGGGCGCAGGCCACACCGACGTCCCGGTCACGTCGGCCCATCCCAGTGATCGATGATGATGCGCACGCGCACCTCCTCGCGGCTCAACACCAGCCGCGCGGGCAACAAGTCACCCGCCACCGGCATGTAGCGATCGTAGGCGATGCTCCACCCGGCCTGGGTGATGCTCGTCGCGCGATCCTGATCATTGCGCGACGCCTCGAAGGCTGCGGCAGGATTCGGAACGCCGAGCAGCCAATAATGCAAATTCTCCAGCGGCAAATCGAATCCCAGTTTTTCCTGTACCTGCGCCAGCACCGCTTCGCTCGGCGGCGCGCCGTTCAACGACAGACCGTCGGGGCCTTGCTTGAGCACCAGCGCGCCGATGCCGAAAGGGCCGGAAAGATGGACTTCCGCAAACATTCCGGACTGGCGCCAATGGAGCGTGGCCTGCCACCCTTGAGTGCCCACGGCGACGGCTGCACGGCCGTCGAGCTGCCAGCCGCGGGCCTGCTGCAAAGCCGTGACCCGCTGCTCCCAGCTCTCCGATGGCGGCTGTGGCCGTGGCTGCGGCCGTACGGTCGCGCACGCCGCGAGCGCCGAACAAACACCTAAGAGCAACGCACGCCGCATTCGATCAGCCGGCTGCGGTCAAGCGATGCCGGGTCGACTTGAGCAAATGATTGTCCGCATCGAGCGCGCTGGCCTCGGCCCAGATTCGCTGTGCTTCATCCTGTCGGCCCAGCTGCCACAAGACTTCGCCCAAGTGCGCCGCAATATCGCCGTCGTGATCATAGGAGTACGCCGCGGTGAGATAAGGCAACGCCTCGCCCCCGCGCCCTTGGCGGAACAGCACCCAGCCTAAGCTGTCGAGAATGGCTGCATTCTTAGGCGCCGCCGCATGCGCACGCTCGATCAACTTGCGAGCCCGCGACAGCTCCTTGGTGTGATCGGCCAGCGTAAATCCCAAGGCGTTCAAGGCCGC
>DATHFW010000088.1:0-4490 GCA_035317945.1 Steroidobacteraceae bacterium
CTGCTCGTGCAAGAATTGCGCGATATCGCCTGAGCAATCGTGCCGTGGATTGTTTCTCGGCTTCCGGGTGAGTAACCTTGCCATCCTTAAAGACCCCTGCGGAGCGACTTATGAAAATCGGCGTACCCAAAGAGATCAAAATTCATGAATACCGCGTGGGTCTTGTACCTGCGGGAGTTCGTGAACTTGTCGATTCGGGACATCAAGTCCTGGTTCAAAGCGGCGCGGGCGCAGGTATTGGCTTCGATGATTCGCATTACCAAGCGGCCGGCGCCTTGATCTCTAAAAAGGTCGAGGATATTTTCAGCTCCGCCGACCTCATCGTCAAAGTCAAAGAGCCGCAGTTGACCGAGTGCAAAATGCTGCGCACCAGCCAGACGCTGTTTACGTATCTGCATTTGGCGGCCGACCGAGAGCAAACGCTGGCGTTGCTGTCCTCAGGCGCAACCGCTATCGCCTACGAGACCGTGACAGCGCCGGACGGCTCGTTGCCGTTGCTGACCCCCATGAGCGAGGTTGCGGGGCGCATGTCGGTGCAGGTCGGCGCGAACTGCCTGCAAAAGGCCAACGGCGGATTTGGCGTGCTGTTGGGCGGCGTCCCGGGAGTGGCGCCGGCCAAAGTCGTAGTCCTGGGCGGCGGCGTCTCAGGCACGCATGCCGTTGAAATGGCGGTTGGATTGCGCGCCGACGTAACGGTCGTGGATCGTTCGGTCAAGCGCCTTCGCGAGCTCTCCGCCATATTTGGCAGCCAGCTCAAGACCGTGTATTCGACCGCGCACGCCATTGAAGAGCTGGTGCGCGATGCTGACCTCGTGATCGGCGCCGTCCTCATCGCGGGCGCCGCCGCTCCGAAACTCGTGACTCGGGCCATGGTCAAAACCATGAAACCGGGGGCCGTGCTGGTCGATATTGCAATCGATCAGGGCGGCTGCTTCGAGACCAGCCATCCCACGACCCACGCCGAGCCCACTTATGTGCTCGACGGCGTCATCCATTATGCGGTCACCAACATGCCGGGGGCGGTGCCGAGAACCTCCACGTTTGCTCTCACCAATGCGACTTTGCCGTACGTCAAGGCGTTGGCGGATCACGGCTGGCGGGCGGCGATCTCCAAGGACGTTGGATTGGCTCAAGGACTCAACGTGCATGCCGGCCAGTTGACGCACGAAGCCGTGGCCAGTGCGCTTGGATTGGACTATCGGGCGTATCGCGCCGCCTAGCGCGCGTTATGAAGACAAAGCGGCACGTGCCGAAATTTCGTCGTGCGACCCCGGCGGTACGCCGCGAAGCACTCGTTGAGGCGACTCTTCGCTGTTTGAAAAAGTACGGCCATGACGGCGCTTCGGTACGCCGCATCAGTGCCGCGGCAGGCGTCTCCATCGGGCTGATCAACCACCACTTTCCGAGCAAGTCCGGATTGATCGCGGAATCTTACGAGACCCTGGCATTGTCGCTGCAGGACTCGCTGCGAGCCCGCGCACAAAATCGGACGGCGTCGCCGCGCAAGCGCTTGAGCGATTTTTTCCGCGCATCATTCGCACCCGAGCTTCTCGATCCGCATCTGTTCAACGTGTGGGTGGTGTTCTGGAGCATGGTCGCGCACTCGGCTGAAATTCGCGCCGTTCACGATCGGACCTATGGCCAGTACCGGTCCATCCTGGAGAAACTGCTGGGCGAACTGGTCAAATCCGGCGCGGCGCCCAAATTGAAGCTGCGCTCCGCCGCGATTGCCCTGAGCGCATTGCTCGACGGTCTTTGGGTCGAACTGAGCCTGAGCTCCGAGACCTTCAAACCCAGCGAGGCGATCGGTATTTGCGAGGATTGGGTGAACGCCCTGTGCGCCGGGGCCTTTCCGCGAATTTTGCGCGACAAACACCACAAAACTTAACAGTCCATCTTGTTATACTATCGTTCAACAATGGCTGTGAAGACCTGTAATGGACGCAAGACGCGCGGCATTGGACGAAGACTTCAGTCTGCCCGGATGGATATACCGGGACGCTGATTTCCTGCGCGCGGAAAAAGAGCAGGTGTTCGCCGCGTCGTGGCAGGTCGTTTGCCACCTCAACGACATCCCGAATCCTGGCGACTACCACACGCTGGATTTTCTCGGGGAGCCCATCGTCGCGGTGCGCGGGCGCGATGCCGGTGTCAAAGCGTTTTTCAATGTCTGCCGGCACCGCGCAGCGCGGCTCGTCGACGGCGGCTCCGGACATTGTCCCGGCCGGATAGTCTGCCCCTATCACGCATGGACGTACGATCTCGATGGAACGCTCAGCGCCGTGCCGCACCGCAAGGAGTTTGTCGATTTTTCCCTCGCGAACTTCGGCCTCAAGGCGGTCGAATCCGAGGTCTACAAAGGCTTCGTTTTCGTTCGCCTGAAGCCGGGCTTGCCTAGCGTCGCCGACATGCTGGCGCCGTATCAGAACGAGCTGGCGTTGTACCGCCTCGAGGAACTCGAGCCGCTCGGACGCGTGACGATGCGCGTACGCCATGTGAATTGGAAGAATGTAACGGACAATTATTCGGATGCGATGCATATTGCGGTGGCGCATCCGGGTTTGTCGCGCTTGTTCGGTCAAACCTACGGCGTGGAGGCAGAGCACTGGGTGGACAAGATGTGGGGCCATCTTCGCGACACGCCTTCCTCGCAGCTTTCCGAGCGCATGTACCAAACGGTACTGCCCAAATCGCCTCACCTGCCCGAAAATCGGCAGCGGTTATGGACCTACTTCAAATTGTGGCCCAATGTGGCGTTCGACCTCTATCCGGACCAAGTCGACTTCATGCAAATGATTCCGATATCGCCCACCGAAACTTTGGTGCGCGAGATTGCCTATGCGCACCCGGATGAGCGGCGCGAAATGCGCGCGGCGCGCTATTTGAATTGGCGCATCAACCGCAGAGTCAGCTTGGAAGACAAGGCGTTGATCGAACGGGTGCAGGCCGGCATGGGCTCGCGCAGCTACAGTCCGGGGCCGCTGGGAAACAACGAAGTAGCGCTGCGAAGTTTTGCGCGCCGCATGCGCGAACTCATTCCGGAGAGCCGGCTCGCATGCGCACCGAGCGCCGGCTGGCGAACCGCCGGCGATCCGCCGGGAACGCACGGTGGCTGAGTCGGCCCGCGACGCCGTGATTGTCGGCGGAGGTCACAACGGACTGGTGTGCGCCGCGTATCTGGCCGCGGCGGGACTCAAAGTCACGGTACTCGAACGGCGCAATGTCGTCGGCGGCGCCGCGGTAACCGAAGAATTTCATCCGGGCTTTCGCAATTCGGTGGCCGCCTACACCGTGTCGCTGCTCAACCCAAAAGTCATTCGAGACCTTGATTTACCGCGTCACGGCCTGCGTATCGTCGAGCGGAAGCTGGCGAACTTCCTTCCCTTGGACGAGACCAGCTATTTGAAGGTCGGCGCGGACCAGACCGCCAGGGAAGTGGCCAAGTTTTCCGCGCGCGATGCCTCGGCCTTGAGTGCGTACGGCGCGCGCCTGGAAGTGATTGCCGACGTGCTGCGCGATTTGGTGCTGGAAACGCCGCCGAATGTCACCGCCGGCAGCTGGCTGGACGCCCTGCCGGAACTGCTGCGCAGCGCACGCCTGGGCAAGCGAATCGCCAAATTGGATCTGCCGATGCGGCGCGAGCTGCTGGACTTGTTCGTGAAGTCCGCCGGCGACTATCTGGACGCCTGGTTCGAGAGCGCGCCCATCAAAGCTGCCTATGGATTCGACGGCGTCGTCGGCAACTTTGCCAGTCCGTACGCGGCCGGGTCTGCGTACGTCCTGCTGCACCATGTGTTCGGTGAGGTCAATGGCAAGAAAGGTGCTTGGGGTCACGCGATCGGCGGCATGGGCGCCATTACACAGGCGATGGCCAAGGCGGCGGCAGAGCGTGGCGTCGATATTCGGGTCGCGAGCCCGGTGCGCGAAATCCTCGTTGAAGCCGGCCGCGCAGTGGGCGTCGTCACCGAAAAAGGCGAGGCGATTCGGGCACGCAGCGTCGTGTCGAATTTGAATCCAAAGTTGCTTTACGGATCGCTCATCGATGCGGCGGCCTTGCCGCAGGATTTCCGCGAGCGCATCAGCCGCTGGCGCTGCGGCTCAGGAACCTTTCGCATGAACGTCGCGCTATCGAAGTTGCCCGACTTCAAGGCGTTGCCGGGGCGCGCGGCGGCCGATCATCACACGGCCGGCATCATTATGGCGCCCAGTCTTGCGTATATGGACCAAGCTTATCTCGATGCCAAGGCCGGTGGATGGTCCAAGCGCCCCATCGTCGAGATGCTCATACCGTCGACTCTGGATGACAGCCTTGCACCTCCGGGCCGGCATGTGGCCAGCCTCTTCTGCCAGCACGTCGCGCCGGTGCTGCCGAATGAAGCGTCCTGGGATGCGCATCGCGAAGAGGTCGCGGACGTGATGATCGATCTGGTCAACACGCACGCACCGAATTTCAAAGGTTCCGTGCTGGGCCGGCAGATCATGAGTCCGCT
>DATHFW010000089.1:0-3797 GCA_035317945.1 Steroidobacteraceae bacterium
GCGGCATTTCCGCTCGGAAAAGCGCCGCGCGGACTGCCGATGATTTAGAACCCGCGGTGTCGCGCGTCAAGTTCGCAAGATATGCGGCCCGACGGAATCCACGCTCGATGTTCCGGTCAGCGCCAATGTCACGCGCAGTTCATTGCGCATGATTTCGATCGCCTTGGTGACGCCGGCTTCGCCTGCCGCCGACAGCGCATAGAGAAAGGACTTGCCGATGAGCGCACCGCGCGCGCCGAGCGCCAGTGCCTTCGCGATGTCCTGGCCGGAGCGGATACCGCCGTCGAACATCACTTCGCAGCGTCCGGCAACCGCGTCCACAATTTCGCTCAATACCGAGATCGAGGACGAAGCCCCGTCAAGCTGGCGCCCGCCGTGATTGGACACGACGATGGCGTCCGCGCCGGCGGCAACGCCCAAGCGCGCGTCTTCGGAATCGAGCACGCCCTTCAGAATGAGTTTCCCGGGCCAGCGGCTTCGCACCCATTCGACATCGCGCCAGCTGGCCGACGCATCGAACTGGGTCGCAATCCACTCAGCCAGCGTATTGATGCCGCTGGAACCGCCGATGCGGCCGACCAAGTTGCCGAATGTGCGTCGTTTGCCGAACAGCACATTGAGCGCCCAGGCCGGTTTCGTCGCCACATCCCAGGCATTGCGCAACGTCAAGCGAGGGGGAATGGTCAGTCCATTGCGCGGATCGCGGCGCCGCTCGCCGATGACCTGCAGATCGAGCGTGAGCATGAGCGCCGAACAATGCGCCGCCGCGGCTCGATCGATGAGCTCTTGATTGAAGCCCCGATCCTTCATCAGGTATTGCTGGAACCAGAAAGGTTGCCGGGTGGCGGCGCGGACGTCTTCGATCGAACAGATCGACATGGTGCTGAGGCAGAACGGAATACCGCAGGCGGCAGCCGCTCTTGCGCCGAGAATTTCGCCATCAGCGTGAAACAGCCCGGCGAGACCGGTCGGACCAATCGCCAAGGGCATGGATACCGGCGAGCCCAGGAAGGTCGTGGCCAGGGATATTTTCGACACATCGACCATCACTCTTTGCCGAAAGGTCATGGCGTCGAGATCCGCGGCGTTGCGTCGAATCGTACGTTCATCGTACGAGCCGCCGTCTGCATAATCGAATATGGCGCGCGGAATCCGGCGCTTTGCCAGTTCGCGCAGATCTTCAATATTAAGAATCATCGGCATGACATACGACCACGACCTCTTGTCGGGCACAAGATACTATATTCGCGGCCGGGTCGTCCTCGGGCACGATTGTGCCCGGCGCCAATGTGACGCGGCCCTATGCTTTCGCATCGGGCCGTGTGAGTTCACAGGCGATTTAGCGCCGCAATCGGCGCTGAAGGATCAGAGGGCGAGCCACACGTCGATACCGCCGTGCTTGGTGCACGCGCGATTCCGGTCGCGTGTAGTCGTGAAAAAGCCGTCGTGACAGCGGGCTGATGAGTGCGGGTGATCATGACGGTAGCGCTCAGCCGGGTCATCGGCCCGGCGATCGTCGCGGTGCTCATCTCGATGATCGTCGGCGCGCATTGCACGGTGCTCGTCAGGCCGGTCTTGTGCGCTCACCAGCGCCGGGGCCAACCCGGTCATCGCAAACGCGGATAGGGCGAGTAGTGTTGGTTTCCAAAAGTGTCGGTGCATGACGCTATCCTCATCGGTGGCAGGTACGGCGATGCTATGAATGGGGTCGGCGGACGGCAATCGCCGGCTGCTTACATCGGGTGTCGGTGCTAGCCTACGTACCGGGTGCTAAGCTCTAGGGCCCTTAGGGAGATCCACCACTGCGTATAAATAGAACATGGGTGCGCGCCACCGCACTGGCGCTGATCACGGCGCCGGCGTTCGCGGCCACCGGACCCGCCGCCGGGAACGTGGACACGGCGCGGCTGCAGCAAGCGGACCATGAGCCGCAGAACTGGTTCACGGGCGGCCGTGACAAAGACGGCACCTATTACTCTCCGTTGTCGACAATCGACGCCAACAACGTCAAGCAGTTGGGTTTTGCCTGGAGCTACGATTTGGGCGAGCCGCAGCGCGGCCAGGAAGCCACACCGCTGGTCATCGATGGCGTGATGTACACGTCGGGGACGTGGGGCTATGTCTACGCGGTGGATGCCGCCAGCGGAAAAGAGCTGTGGCGCTATGATCCGAAGGCCGATTCATTCATGGGACGAAATCCCTGTTGCGATCTCGTCAATCGCGGCGTCGCCGTCTGGCGCGGCAAGGTATTCGTCGCTTCCGTGGATGGACGTTTGCACGCGCTGGATGCGGCCGGCGGCAAGAAAATCTGGGAGGCCGACACCATCATCGATCGCAAGCTTCCTTATTCCAGTTCCGGCGCGCCGCAAATCGCCGGCAGCGTGGTCGTCATCGGCAACAGCGGCGCGGACATGGGACATGGCGCTGTGCGTGGGTACATATCGGCGTACGACCTTGAAACCGGTGCGCTCAAGTGGCGCTTTTTCACCGTTCCTCCCGCCGTGGGCCAGCCCTATGAAAATCCGGAATTGGCTGCGGCGGATAAGACCTGGGATCCGCACCGCAAGCCGGAGTTCAAAGGCGGCGCGACGGCATGGGATGGCTTTGCCTACGATGCGAAACTGAATCTTCTGTATTTCGGCACGGCGAACGCAGCGCCGTACGATCTTCGGCAACTGGGCCCTAAACAGCTCGATGGGCTGTACGCCACCTGCATCATTGCCGTCGATGCAACCACCGGACGCATGGCTTGGTACTACCAGGAAACACCGCACGACAGCTGGGACTACGACGCGGTACAAAAGATGGTGCTGGCCGACATTATGGTCGATGGCGCGCCGCGCTCCGTGATCATGCAGGCGTCGAAAAACGCCTTCTTTTACGTGTTGGACCGCAAAACCGGCAAATTGCTGTCAGCCAAGAACTATGCATTCATGAATTGGGCGACGCATGTCGACATGAAGACCGGAAGGCCGGTGACCACACCGCAGTCCGTTTGGTACGGCACTGCCAAAGCCACTTATCCATCGTGGTTCGGCGCGCATACCTGGAATCCGATGTCCTATAGTCCGCAAACGCACCTGGCCTATATTCCCGTCATCGATGTCCCGACGATCTGGGTCGACCTGCTGCACAACGGCAGCAAAGTGAACTACGTCGAAGGCTTCTTTACGGTTGATGGCATCATCCCCGACGACACTTACGATTCAAAGGACGCCACGCGACTGTTCGGCCCGGTGCCGGATGCACAGGCGATCAAGGCGCTGCGCCATGTCAAACCCGTGCGAGAACTGATTCGCGCCTGGGACCCGGTTGCTGAAAAAGTGGTATGGGAACACGAAACTTCTTCCGGCATACGCGGCTATGACGGCGGCGTGATGTCGACCGCGGGCAACCTTGTGTTTCAAGGCCGCGGCAGCGGCGAGTTATTCGTCTATGCGGCCGATACGGGAAAAGTCCTGAAAGTCGTTAACACCGGCAGCCACATCATGGCCGCCCCCATGACCTATGCGATCAATGGTGAGCAATACGTCGCCGTCCAGGTGGGCTACGGCGGCACGCCCATCACTGTGGGCCCCATCCCGCCGAGCAGCGCAGCCCTCAAGTATCAAAACACCAATCGAATTATCGCGTTCAAACTTGGCGGAGGCGCAGTGCCGGCTCCGCCGCCGCGAATCGAGCCGGCGTTCCCGAAGCCGCCCGAGCAAAAGGCCACTCAGGCACAGATCGATGCGGGCGAAGTGAAATTCATCGAGCAATGCACGCGCTGCCACCAGCTTGGCCCCAGCACCACTCCC
>DATHFW010000090.1:0-4020 GCA_035317945.1 Steroidobacteraceae bacterium
CTCGATGATGCGCGCGCGACAGGTCGCGCAGATACCCGAACGGCACGAGAACGGCAGTGCCAGTCCCGCTCGTTCCGCGGCATCCAGCACCGACGGATCGCTCGGCGACATCGGAAAACTGCGGCGCCGGCCGTCCATCACCACTGAAATCGTCGCCAGTACTTCCTGCGGCTGAAGGCTATCGCCGCTCTGTTTGGTCAGAACGCCCACGGGAGGCGAGTTTGCCGTCGCAAAGCGCTCGAAACGAATGGCGGCGCCGCCATTCAGCGCCCTGAGCGCGTTTCGGACTTCATCCACCATATCGCCGGGGCCGCAGATCAAGTACTCGTCGGCGCCCGAAATCTCAGGCATGTGATTGGCGAGCTCGGCAATTTTCTTGCCGTCGATTCGTCCGTTGAGCAATTCCGTCTGTTGCGGTTCGCGGCTCATGACAAAGTGCAATGACACGCGATCCAGGTAGCGATTTTTCAGAGCGAGCGTTTCCTCGAGAAACATGGTCCTGGAAATGCTGCGGTTGCCGTAAATCAGTGTGAAGCGACTTTGCGGTTCCTTCGCCAAGATGTCCGCCGCGAGCGAGAGTATGGGCGTGATGCCGCTGCCGGCCGCGAAGGCTACATATGAGAACCGGCGCTTTGGATCGATGGCGGTGCGAAATCGGCCCATGGGCGTGCCCACATCGAGCGTGTCACCGGCGCGCAAATTGACGGCGATATCACCGGATACGCGTCCGCCGGTCTGCATGCGGATGCCTAGTTTGAGTGCGCTGCCGCCCGGCGCCGTGACGATGGAATAGGTGCGCAGTTCATCGCGCTCGTTGATTTTGCGCCGCACGGTGACGTATTGACCCGCGTGATGGGTGAATGCCTCGCGCAGCGCAGCTGGAATGTCCACGGTCACGCACGTCGCGTCTTCCGCAACGCGTTCGACCGATGTCACCTTCAAAGGATGGAAACTCAAAGCCGCCATGTCAGATGCACTTGAAGTATTCGAAAGGTTCAAGGCAGGCGCGGCAGCGATGCAGCGCCTTGCACGGCGTCGAGCCAAACTGGCTTACGGTTTCAGTATCGACAGAATTACAGCGGGGACACGCCACTGGCCGATCCGCGCGCAATACATCGCGCATGCTGGTGACCGTGCGCTCCGGAGGAACGATGCCGTAGGCGTGGAGCTTGCGGCGGCCTTCCGCCGTAATCCAGTCGCTGGTCCACGCCGGCGACAGCACCTGGGTTACCTCGAAACCGCCGATACCGGCTGCCTTCAGGGCATTCATGACCGATGCTCGGATGACTTCGGTTGCCGGGCAACCGACATAGGTCGGAGAAAGACCCACCTCGAGAATTCCGTCGGCCTGCGTTTTCACAAAACGAATGAGGCCCAGCTCGACGATGTTGACGGCGGGAATTTCAGGATCCTCAACGGCGCGCAGCGCGTTCCACGCCCGCGTAACCCGCTCATCCACCTCCGGCAGCACAGTGCTCACCAGCGTGCTCCCGGGTGAATGCGTTGCAAGTACTGCATCTCGGCGAGTATGTAGCCAAGATGTTCGCTGTGTTGGCCGCGCTTGCCATGCCAGGCATGCGGGCGATCTTTAGGAAGCTGCAGCGTTGCTTCGGTCAATATCGCCTCGATTCGCTGCACCCAGGCGTCATGAACTTCGGACAGCCGCGGCGCGATCCCGCTGTCGGCCATCAGGCGATCCAGCTCGTCTTCGGCAAACAATTCCACGGTGTAGGGCCAAAGCAACTCGAGGGCAGACTGAACTCGAGCGTGGCTCTCTTCGGTTCCGTCGCCGAGACGCACCAGCCAGCCGCTGCTATAACGCAGGTGGTAGCGAATCTCCTTGACGGATTTTGCGGCGATAGCCGCCAAGCGTTCATCGAGTGAGTTGGTCATTCGCTCGTAGAGTTCCAGCTGAAACGCATCGATCAATACTTGCCGAACAATGGTTTGACCAAAATCGCCGTTCGGTTGCTCCGCCAGTATCGCGTTGAAATACGCTCCCTGTTCGCGCAGGTAGGCCAGCTTGTCTTCGTCGCGGCCGCGGCCTTCGACCTCACCGGCATACGTCAGCAACAGCCGCGCCTGGCCGATCAAGTCCAGCGCAATATTGGCCACGCCCAAGTCCTCTTCCAGTGCAGGCGAGTGACCCACCCACTCTCCCAGCCGCTGTCCGAGAACCAAGCTCAAGTCGCCGAGGCGCAGCACATAGCGGAACAGCGACTGCGCGTCGACAGTGCGCGCGTCAACCGCGGGTGAGCCCAAGCTCATAAGGTCTTCACCTCATCGGGAATCTCATAGAACGTGGGATGACGGTAGATCTTGTCGCGGGCCGGTTCGAACAAAGAATCGGTCTCGGTGGGATCGGAGGCAACGATGGCGTTGGAGGGCACCACCCAGATGCTGACTCCTTCCTGGCGGCGCGTGTACAAATCGCGAGCGTGATCGACTGCCATGCGTGCATCGGCCGCATGTAAACTGCCGACGTGTTTGTGATCAAGACCGCCGCGAGCGCGGATGAACACCTCGTACAAAGGCCACTGACGCTTGTCTTCCATCGATACCTCCCATCGCGGCCTTAAGCCGCGGCACTCGCGGCCGGCTGCCGCTGCTTCGCGGCGTAGGCGCTCGCCGCCTCGCGAACCCAAGCCCCCGCAGCATGCGCATTGCGGCGCGCGGCAATGCGCTCCGCATTGCACGGGCCATTGCCCTTTAAAACTTGATCGAATTCGCTCCAATCGATCGGCCCGAATTGGTATTGCTTCTTGGACTCGTCCCAGCGCAGCTCAGGATCGGGCATCGTGAGGCCCAGAAAGTCGGCTTGCGGCACGGTAAAGTCGACAAACTTCTGCCGCAATTCGTCATTGGAGAAACGCTTGATTTTCCAGCGCTGCGAGTCGCCCGTATGGGTCGAATTGGCATCGGAGGGGCCGAACATCATGAGTGCCGGCCACCACCACCGATTCAGCGCCTCCTGCGCCATGCGCTTCTGATCGGGCGTGCCTTGCGCCAAGTGAAGCATCAGGTCGTAGCCTTGCCGCTGATGGAAACTTTCTTCGCGGCACACCCGCACCATGGCGCGCGCGTAGGGGCCGTACGAACAACGGCATAGTGGGATCTGATTCATGATGGCGGCGCCGTCGACCAACCAACCAATGGCGCCGACGTCAGCCCAGGTCGGGGTTGGATAGTTGAAGATGCTCGAATACTTGGCCTTGCCCGATAACAATTGCTCGACCAATTGGTCGCGGCTGACGCCCAACGTCTCGGCGGCGCTGTACAGGTACGCGCCGTGTCCACCCTCGTCCTGAACCTTGGCAATCAGAATCGCTTTGCGCTTCAAGGTGGGCGCGCGCGTAATCCAGTTCCCTTCGGGCAGCATGCCGACGATTTCCGAGTGTGCGTGCTGGGAGATCTGCCGGATCAAGGTATTGCGGTAGCGGGCGGGCATCCAGTCCTTGGGCTCGATTTTTTCCTCGGCGTCGACACGCGCCAGGAAGCGCTGTTCGAGTGCGCTTTCGTCGAGCGGCGCCGCCGCGTCCTCGGTTTTCCCATCCAAGCCTTGCGTGTACATACCTGCCTCCGTGGGTGGCCGATCACATAATAGTGATACAAAAAATATGGAAACGCAATATTTTTTGTGTCATAACAGTCGGCGCTCTCAAAGCGACGCAAATGGCGAAAAACACCTCCACCTCCACGTCCACTACCGCGGCCGAACTGGTCGCCCGCTTTCGCCGGCAGCGCCCTTTGCGCGGCGGATCGCTCATCGTGACGCTGTTTGGGGATGCCATCATGCCGCGGGGCGGCGCGATTGCTCTGGGCAGCCTGATCGACTTGGCGGCGCCGTCGACCAACCACCCGATGGCCCCGACGTCAGCCCAGGTCGGGGTAGGATATTTGAAGATGCTCGAATACTTGGCCTTGCCCGATAACAATTGCTCGACCAATTGGTCGCGGCTGACGCCCAACGTCTCGGCGGCGCTGTACAGGTACGCGCCGTGTCCACCCTCGTCCTGAACC
>DATHFW010000091.1:0-10907 GCA_035317945.1 Steroidobacteraceae bacterium
CGGCTTGGCCTGGGCGTCGCTGCGCACCAGGCAAAAAATCCAGTCGGCGTACTGGCCCAGGGTGTTCCAGGTCTTTTGGCCGTTGACGACGTAGTGATCGCCGTCGAGCGTCGCACGCGTCTTCAATGACGCGAGGTCCGAACCGGCGCCGGGCTCGGAATAGCCCTGGCACCACCATTCGGACCCGGAACTGATCGGCGGCAGGAATCGCTGTTGTTGGCCCGCATTGCCGAAGGCCATGATCACCGGGGCGACCATCTTCGTGCCGAAGGGAATCAAACGCGGGGCGCCGGCCAATGCGGTTTCTTCCTCGAAGATATATTGCTGCACCGAATTCCAGGCGGGACCGCCAAATTCCTTCGGCCAGCTGACGCCTCCCCACCCCCGCTCATGCAGGGTGCGCTGCCACAACACGTGATCTGCCCGGCTCAGCTCATATCCATTGAGCACCTTTTCGCGTATTGCGGCCGGCAATTTCTCCCGCAAGAAGACGCGCACTTCCTCGCGGAAGGCCTGCTCTTCTTCAGTAAATTCTAGACGCATGGGGAGTTTCCGTTTAAGTTCTGTTCTGCAGATCAGAACTTAATTCTGAAATGGTCCAAAATTATGCGGATGCCGATCAGGGGTTGTCAATGACGCCAAAAAGAAAGCCGAATATTTCCGCGATAACGGCCGCCGCCAAAGCCGATCGCCACTTCGTCAATGCCTTGGGGCGCGGTCTCGAAGTGCTGGCCTGCTTCCGCCACGGCGATCGCGTGCTCGGCAATCAGGATCTGGCTCGCGCCTGCGGGCTGCCGAAATCGACTGTCTCGCGCTTGACCAATACGCTCACCAAGCTCGGCTACCTGGTGTACGTCGAAGAGAGTGCGAAGTACAGCTTAGGAATAGCGACCTTGAGCTTGGGCAGCGCCATGCTGGCGCGCCTCGATATCCGCAAGCTCGCGCATCCGCGGATGCAGGAATTGGCTGAGTTCGGGCAGTGCATGGTGAGTTTGGGGACGCGCGATCGCCTCTCGATGCTGTACATCGACGTGGTGCGCGGCTCCGGGGCCGTGACCTTGAGTCTGGACATGGGCGCACGCATTCAAATCGCCACCTCGGCGATGGGCCGCGCTTACATCACGGCCGTGTCGGAACAGGAAAGAAACGAAATCATGGAACGCGTGCGCGAGTTGGTTCCGGATGATCGCTGGCTGGAGATCAAGGCCGGCATTGATCAGGCCATGCGCGACATCCGCGAGCTCGGCGTGTGCTGCTCCTTCGGTGAATGGCAAAAGGACGTCAATGGCATTGCCGTGCCCGTACGCCCCGGTGGTGGTCTGCCGCCGATGCCCATCAATTGCGGCGCTCCCGCCTACATGGTCTCGAAAGAATTTTTGCTGGAGAAAGTAAGGCCGAAGCTCATCGCGCTCGCCAACGAACTGGAAACATCGCTCGGCACCTTGAGCTGATTCGCGTCAGGCGATCGTCTCTTCCGAGGGCAACCCTCTCGCACCCGCGCGCCAATCGGAGGGTGATTGGCCGGTCCAGCGGCGAAACGCCCGCGTAAAACAGCTGCCGGCCGAAAACCCCAGCAAATAAGTGATGTCGCTGACGCTGTGGCGCGGCGCGCTCAAATAAGCCAGAGCCAGGGCGTAACGCGTGTCGTCGAGTATCTCTTTATAGGTCGTGCCGTATTCGCCCAATTTTCGCTGCAGCGTACGCGCGCTCATGCCAAGAATTTCTGCAATGTCCTCTTGGGAAGGTTCGCCGTGCGCCAATCGCTGCGTCAGCACCTCGCGCACCCGCACCTCGATGTTGTCGCGCTCGAGTTGCGACAGATACTGAAGTGCAATCGCATCGTTGTGCCGTGCCAGTTCCGGATTACCACCGTCCAAGGTGCGCTCAACGCTTTCACGGTCGAACACCAGGCGTGTCTGCTCGGCGTCAAACACCAGTGGAGCGCGCAGTAGACTCAGGAAATCATCGAGCTTGGCGGGCTGCGAGCGCCGAAACTCGATGCGCAGCGGCGAGTACTCCCTGCCGATCAGAGAACGGCACATTCGCAGGTACAGGCCGACCACCGCATCGATGGGCGCGTCGCCCAGGTTGGTCGTGGGCGAGATGATGAAGTGATACTCGGAACCGCGTAGATAGAATTGGTAATCCACCGCGTCGCTGACGATGTGGCAGTAGCGCTGCGCCCGTTCGAAGGCCTCCTTGAGAGTTGAGCTGGCGGACATGCCATAGCTCATGGCGTGGAAACTGGTCGGCCGAATGTAGCTCGCCACCTTGAGGCCAAAAGCAGGATCGCCGGTCTTGCCTAAGGCAATTTTCCACAGCCGCAGACTATAGGTTACGGGACAGCGGGCGGTCGGGCCGTCGAGCGTCTTCGCCTCCAAGCCCGCTTCGGCGAGCAGTGCCGCGCTGTCGCATCCAGCGGCATCCAAAGCGCGGCAGATGGCCTTGACCCAGGAGCACAGAGTGGTCTTGCCGTTCCCGGTGTCGGCCGCCGCTAGCCGCGTCGCTTTTGCGCCCAATTCGCCTCCTTGAATCAGAACGGGATGTCGTCGTCGAATTCCTCTTTTCCGCCTGCCGGGGCCGGTGATTGATCATAGTCATCGCGCGGCGGTGCGCCGCCGGCCGAGCCGCGCTCGCCGCCACCGCCACCACCGGCTGCGCCGGCACCGCCCGCGCGGCCGCCGAGCATTTGCATATTATCGGCGATGATTTCCGTGGTAAATCGGTCATTGCCCTGCTTGTCCTGCCACTTGCGGGTTCGCAGCTTGCCTTCGACAAAAACTTGCGATCCCTTGCGCAGGTATTCGGCGGCGATTTCGCCTAGACGGCCGAATAGCGCGATGCTGTGCCATTCCGTGCGCTCTTGTTGAGCCCCGGAGGCCTTGTCCTTCCAGGATTCGCTGGTGGCGATCCGGATATTGGTCACGGTCATCCCGCTCGGCATGGAACGGGTCTCAGGGTCAGCGCCTAAGTTTCCGACCAGAATCACTTTATTTACGCCACGCGCCATGTCCTTTCCCCTGCGCCGTTAGCCTTTCGCGCCACGGCCCTTTAAAAATTAAGTACTTAGCAAAACCTCAGTTTTGCCTCCACAGACTTACATCATGCCGACTCGTCGACGAAATAGCGCCAGTCAATTAGACGCCGGAATCACCACATATTACCTTAGACCATCGCAGCCGACGCGAATGCCGAGTCTTCGGATATCCTCACCCAAGACCATGGTGCAATCGAACCGGCTGCGCGCCTCTGCTGTGATTTGCCGGATCGGATGGGTACAACAAAGATCCAGGAGCTCCATATGAACAGCATGAAGATCGAGGTCGTCGCCATCCCGGTTTCGGACGTCGATCGCGCCAAGCGTTTTTACGGCGGCTTGGGCTGGAGGCTCGACGCCGACTTCGTCATCGGCGACGATTTTCGTGTCGTCCAGTTCACGCCTCCGGGCTCGCCGTGCTCCATCCACTTCGGAAAGGGCGTCACATCGGCCGCACCGGGCTCGGCACAGGGAGTCTATCTCGTCGTGTCCGACATCGAGGCAGCGCGCGCCGAGTTGCTAGGGCACGGCGTCAAAGTGAGTGAACTGTTCCACCGCGACGGCAGCGAAGCCCGTGTGAGCGGCGCGGATCCGCAGCGAGGCAGTTACGCCACGCGCGCCTCGTTTACCGATCCGGACGGCAACGGCTGGCTGCTCCAAGAGGTCACCACGCGATTGCCCGGACGCGTGGACTCGGACGACACAACATTCACCTCGTCGACTGAACTCGCGGCGGCGCTGCGACGCGCCGAGACCGCGCACGGTGAGCACGAGAAGCGCACCGGCCAACGAGATGCGAACTGGGCGGATTGGTACGCCGAGTACATCGTCCGAGAGCAGGCCGGCAAGCCGCTGCCGTCATGAGCAGCGGCTACGACGTCATCGTCATCGGCGGCGGCCCGCCCGGCGAGCACTGCGCCGGCGCGCTCGCAGAAGGCGGGCTGCGCGTAGCGCTCGTCGAGCGTGAATTGGTCGGTGGCGAGTGCTCCTACTGGGCGTGCATCCCGTCCAAGACGCTGCTGCGCCCCGGGGAAGCCGTGCACGGCGCGAATAACGCCGCGGCGACCGCGAAGGTCGACGTCGAGGCGGTCCTTGCCTGGCGCGACTACATGGTTTCGAACTACTCCGACGCCGGCCAGCAGCACTGGCTCGCCCATCATGGCATCGACCTGATTCGAGGACGCGGGAGGCTGGCCGGAACCGGCGTGGTGGACGTCGACGGCGTTCGCTACACCGCCGAGCACGTGGTCGTGGCGACCGGTTCGGAGCCGATCATCCCGCCCGTGCCGGGCCTGCGCGGCCTCGAGGGAATCTGGACCAACCGCGAGGTGACCGGCATGAAGGCCGTCCCCCGTCGGCTGCTGGTGCTCGGAGGTGGACCGGTCGGCGCCGAGATGGCGCAGGCCGTTCGTCGACTGGGCGGAGAGGTGGTGATCGTTGAGGGCACCGCGCACCTGCTGCCTCGCGAGCCTCGGCCACTGGGTGAGGCACTCGGGGAGGTCTTTCGCCGCGACGGTGTCGAACTCGCCTTAGGCGTGCATGCAACCGCCGCTGGTCGCGAGGGCGAGCACTACTTCCTGGAACTCGACGACGGCAGGAAGCTGAGCGGCGATCGGCTGCTCGTCGCCACCGGCCGGCGTCCGCGCATCGATGGGCTCGGCCTAGAGAGCGTCGGCCTCGAGACCGCCGGCCTCAAAGGCAACGGCCGCGGCATCCCGGTCGACGCACGCTTGAGCGCGGGCGAACGGCTGTGGGCGATCGGCGATGTCAACGCCATCTGGCAGCTGACGCACGTCGGCAAGTATCAGGCCCGGATCGTCGCGGCGAACATCTTGGGCGAGCCGCGCGAGGCCAACTACGAGGCCGTGCCGCGAGTGAGCTACACCGATCCGCAGGCGGCATCGGTCGGCGCCGCCGAGGCCGCCTTCAGCGCGACGGCCCGCGTATCAGAGGTGGCGAAGACCGCCACCTACACCCGCGGCTACGACGAGTCGAACGGATTCATGACCCTGCTCAGCGACGGCGAGCGGCTGACCGGCGCCTATGCGCTCGGCCCCGAGGCCGGCGAGTGGCTGCAGCAGGCCACGCTTGCGATCCGCGCCTGCGTACCGCTCGAGGTGCTCCGCGACACCATCCAGCCGTTCCCCACGTTCTCTGAGATCTATGTCGACGCGCTGAAAGGTCTGTATGGCCAGATCAGAGCACGCCGCGGTATCTCACAAATCCCGCGAGCTGAGTTGCCGGCGCAGCGGCGCCGGCCTTTCTGCACGTAAAGCGCTATTGCAGACGGCGTTTTACCCGCGCTTGACGCGGCGCGTATAGTAATCGGTTAGATGCAAAATATCCGAATCCGGGGGGCCCGGACCCATAACTTGAAGAATATCGATCTCGACCTGCCGCGAGACCGGTTGATTGTGTTCACCGGTCTGTCGGGGTCCGGCAAGTCCTCCCTGGCCTTCGACACGATTTATGCCGAAGGCCAACGGCGTTATGTGGAATCGCTGTCCACGTACGCCCGGCAATTCTTATCGATGATGGAGAAGCCCGACATCGACACCATCGAGGGACTGTCGCCGGCCATTTCCATCGAGCAAAAATCGACCTCGCACAATCCGCGCTCCACCGTGGGCACGGTCACCGAGATTCACGACTATCTGCGCCTTCTATTCGCGCGCGCCGGCACGCCGCGCTGCCCCGATCACCATATCGATCTTGCCGCCCAAACCGTCAGCCAAATGGTGGACACCGTCCTGCAGCATCCCGAAGGGACGGCCTTGATGCTGCTCGCGCCGGCCATTGCCGAGCGCAAGGGCGAGCATGTCGAACTCATCGAAGAGTTGCAGGCAGGCGGCTTTGTGCGGGCGAGAATCGACGGCAAGGTGGTGGAATTGGATCAGGCGCCAAAACTCGACGTGCGCCGCAAGCACACCGTTGAAGCCATCGTCGATCGATTCAAGGTGCGGCCGGACTTGGGTCAACGCTTGGCGGAATCCTTTGAAACCGCGCTGCGACTGGGCCAGGGAGTCGCGCGCATCGCCTATATGGACGATCCGGAGCGCGCCGAACTGGTGTTCTCCGATAAATTTGCCTGCCCGATTTGCAATTACTCATTGAGCGAACTTGAACCTCGGTTGTTCTCGTTCAACAGTCCCATAGGCGCCTGCCCCACCTGCGACGGTCTCGGCACCCAGGATTTTTTCGATCCGGCCAAAATAGTCGCCAATCCCCATTTGTCCCTGGCGGGCGGCGCGGTACGCGGCTGGGACCGCCGCAACGCCTATTATTTTCAATTGATTCAGTCCCTGGCGCGCTACGCAAAGTTCGACATCGAGGCGCCGTTCGAAAGCCTGTCGCAGAAGATCAAAGACCTGGTGTTATTCGGCAGCGCCGATGACGAGATCGAATTCAAATACCTGGACGGCAAGGGGGGCACGGTATCGCGCAAGCACACCTTCGAGGGCATTGTCAGGAATCTCGAGCGCCGCTACAACGAGACCGAATCGGTGGCGGTGCGTGAGGAACTCGCCAAGTACCGCTCCTCCAGGCCCTGCCCCGACTGCGAAGGAACTCGCTTGAATCGCGCCGCGCGTAACGTATTTGTCGACGGCAAGGGCGTGCCGGAAATCTCGGCGTTGTCGGTGGAGCGGGCGCTGGAGTTCTTCGGCCAGCTCAAGCTCGCCGGCTGGCGCGGTGAAATAGCGGTCAAGATCGTCAAGGAAATAAACGATCGTTTGGGATTCTTGGGCAATGTCGGGCTTGGCTATCTCACCTTGAACCGCAGCGCCGATACCTTGTCGGGGGGCGAGGCCCAGCGCATTCGGCTCGCCAGTCAAATCGGTTCCGGATTGGTCGGCGTGATGTACATTCTGGATGAGCCCTCGATCGGTTTGCATCAGCGCGACAACCAGCGTCTGCTCGATACCTTGGTTAATCTGCGCGATCTCGGCAACACCGTGATCGTGGTCGAGCATGATGAAGATGCCATCCGCCAGGCCGACTACGTGGTCGACTTGGGGCCGGGCGCCGGCGTGCATGGCGGCAACGTCGTTGCCCAAGGAACCGCGGCCGAAGTCGCCGCGCACCCCGAGTCCATCACCGGGCAGTACTTGAGCGGCCGGCGCCGCATCGAGATTCCGGGCTTGAGACATGTTCCGGATCCGAAGCGCATGCTGCGCGTGATCGGAGCCACGGCCAACAACTTGAAGAAAGTCACGGCGGAGTTTCCGTTGGGACTGATGACTTGCGTCACGGGCGTTTCCGGTTCGGGCAAATCAACCCTGATCAACGACACCCTGTTTCGCGCCGTGGCAACGTCGCTCAATCATGCGTCGGCCGGCAGCGCGCACTTCGATCGCATCGAGGGCTTGGATTACATCGATCGGGTTATCGAGATCGACCAAAGCCCGATCGGGCGCACGCCGCGTTCCAACCCGGCCACCTATACCGGCCTGTTCGCGCCGATTCGCGAAATCTTTGCCGCCGTGCCCGAAGCCCGCACACGCGGCTATGAAGCCGGCCGCTTCAGTTTCAATGTGAAGGGAGGACGCTGCGAGGCATGTCAGGGCGATGGCGTCATCAAAGTGGAAATGCATTTCCTGGCCGACGTCTACGTGCCCTGCGATGTGTGCAAAGGCAAACGCTACAATCGCGAGACTTTGGAGATCCGCTTCAAGGGAAGGAATATTCAAGAAATCCTCGACCTCACGGTCGAGGATGCATTGCCGTTCTTTGCGGCGATACCCACCGTGCAGCCAAAATTACAGACGCTGCTCGACGTGGGTCTCTCGTATGTGCGCCTGGGCCAAAGCGCCACCACGCTCTCGGGCGGCGAGGCGCAGCGCGTCAAGCTGGCCAAGGAACTCTCGAAGCGCGCCACCGGGCGCACGCTCTATATTCTCGATGAGCCGACCACCGGCCTGCACTTCGCGGATATCGCGCAGCTGCTCCTGGTGCTGCAACGCCTGCGCGACGAGGGCAACACGGTCATCGTGATCGAACACAATCTGGACGTCATCAAGACTGCCGATTGGGTCGTGGATTTGGGTCCCGAGGGCGGCGACAACGGCGGGCGTGTCATCGCTGTCGGCACACCGGAACAAATTGCCGCCAACAAGGCTTCCTACACGGGACATTATCTGCGTGCCACGCTGGCAGCGGCGCGTGGCTTCGAACGTAAACGGGCATGACGGCACAGTGCGCGTGACCGGCCCGCTTGCGCCGCTCATCGGCGCACTGATCGGAGCCCTGGGCGGAGCCGTCTATTGGCTCGCAGCGCAAATTTGGCCCTCGAGCGTGGCGATGATTCTGTCCATGGCGGCGACTGCCCTGCTCACCACCGAAATGCGCAGCGCATTGCCGGCAACACGGCTCGATGTCTTGAGCCGCGTACTGTGTCTGCTGATCAAGTACAACGCCCTGATGGCCTTGTCGGCGGCGAAACTGCCCTTCGCCGTTCCGGCGAACGTGCCACCGGCGTTGATCATGATTTGCGGATATTCGGCCAGTTTCGCGCTGGCCGTGTCGGTCATGGCCACCCGGCCCGAGAAATCCGTGCCCGTGAGCGGCGGGGCCTTGGCTCTTGCGCTGTTGATCGGATTTGCACCGGCCGGGCTCCTGGGCATACCCGGGCTGATCGGACTGACCGCCGCCATCATCGCGGCTCTTAGTATCATTGCAGTCCTCAAGCTCAAGCGCGCCGGCGGTTCGAAGGATGCTCTCGACATGACGCAACTACTCACCGAAGTGCTGTTCTATCTGGGCGCGCTGGCAACCTGGAGATACGTTTGAGACGCGCCGGCCCGGCCATCGCGGCTGCCGGGATGCCGATCCTCACACGGCTGGATCCGGAATTGGCCCATGATTTGGGCTTGGCCGGACTGAAAGCGATGCGGCCGTTGTGGCCGGCGTGGTCTTTCCCTGCCGAATTTTCCGTGCGTTGTTGTGGATTGCAGTTTGCTCATTCGGTGGGGCTCGCGGCGGGCTTCGACAAGAATGGCGACTACTTGGATGCCCTGGGTGCCTTGGGCTTCAGTCACATAGAATTGGGCACGGTGACCCCGCGTCCCCAGCCCGGCAATCCCAAGCCCCGCATGTTTCGAATTCCGGGCACCCTTGCGCTGATCAATCGCATGGGCTTCAACAATAAGGGCGTGGATCACCTGATCACCCGTCTCTCCGGCAGCCGCTACCGGGGAATTCGCGGCATCAGCATCGGCAAGAATTTCGATACACCCATCGAGAACGCCCAGGACGACTACGTTGCCTGCCTGCGCAAGGTCTACCCGCATGCCGACTACGTGGCTGTCAATGTCTCCTCGCCCAACACCGCCCGTTTGCGCGAGCTGCAGGATCGCGATGGCCTGCAACGCATACTTGGCACGCTCCTCGAGGAGCGGGTCGCGCTGCAGGAGCGTCACGGCAAGCGTGTGCCCTTGCTGGTCAAGGTCGCGCCTGACTTGAGCGAAGCGCAGATTTCCGAACTGGCGCAGCAATTGCGCTCGCTGCAGCCGGACGGCGTGATCGCCACCTACACGTCGAGCGACTTGAATTTACTGGGCAAACCTCTTGCCGCGGAACATCGCGGCGGCTTGAGCGGAGCCCCGCTGCACCCTTTGTCCGTCAAGGTCATCACTCAACTGCGCGCCGAACTGGGCGCGGACTTTCCCATTATCGGCGTCGGCGGCATCGTGAGCGCCGCCAACGCCCGTGAGACCTTGCGCGCGGGGGCAAACCTGCTGCAGGTTTATACGGGCTTCGCCTACCGAGGCACGGATTTGCTCGGAGAATTGATCGGCTCGCCCGAATGATCGGCGAGGAAACCATTGAGCACTTTCATCTCAACCGGCGGCTGGTACCGGCACTGCTGGGCGCCTTTCGCCTGCCGCGCAGAGGTTGAACTCAGCCGCCGGTCCCAGGCTGCTAGCGCAAAATCGCCGTCAGCGTAATCTCCGGGACGCTTTCCAGCGCCTTGGAGAGCGGGCAATCCTGTTTCGCCTTGGCGGCAATTTTCTGAAACGTCGCCTCGTCAATCCCGGGAACGCTGGCCTCGAGACGCAAGCCGATGTGCTCAATCGAGAAGCCCCCGCCCTTCAGCACCAATCGCACCGCAGCCTGGGTATCGACGGCCGCCGTGGCGAAGCCCGCCGCATCGCAGCCGAACGAAAACGCCATGGTGAAACAGGCGGCGTGCGCCGCTGCCAATAGTTCCTCGGGATTGGTGCCGCGCCGGTCATCCTCGAAGCGGCTGCCAAATCCGTAGGGGTAGGATTTCAGCGCGTCAGTCTGCGTGCTGATTTTGCCGACGCCCTGCTTGCCGCGTCCTTCCCAATGCACAGTTGCGGTTTTATCGCTCATTTTGAGACTCCTGCGTTGCGTGTCGTGTGATGTAACTGGGCCAAGGCCTTCATTCGGGCGGTAGCGGAATGAACTCGGTCTCGCCCGGGACCGGTGCGAATTGACGATTGGCCCAGCGATCCTTGGCGAGCGCGATCCGCTCAGGGGATGACGCGACGAAATTCCACCAGATAAAACGGGGAGTGGGAAAGCGTTTGCCTCCCAATAGCATGGCATTCGTTTCACCGGCGGCGCGCAGTGTGAGTTTCTTTCCGGGTTCCAGCACGGCGAGCTGACCCTCGATGATCTTGCTCCCGCCCACCTCGAGTTCGCCGTTCACCACATAAATGGCGCGCTCCTCATGGTCGGACGGCATCTCGAGGGCCGCTCCCGGAGCAAAGCCGGCGTGCACATAAAGCGTCGGCCACAAGCTCAACACCGGCGAGCCCAGGCCGAATGCTTCGCCCGCAACCACCGACAGGGCGACTCCGTCGAGGGTGCGCTGCGGGATCACAGCCACGGGATAATGCGTAAAACT
>DATHFW010000092.1:0-4912 GCA_035317945.1 Steroidobacteraceae bacterium
CTCTGAGGATGCTTCGGCGCGCGAGTGGCGTGGCTACGCGCGCACCTTTCTCGCCGCCATCTTGCGCCGCTGCCGCTTTTCCGGCGCAGCCCACCCCGGCGAGTTGTGGCGTTTGCTGACCGTCGCGTCCGCGGACGAACTGCGGCCCATCGTCGCCGGTACGCCGGCTCAGCCCTTTCTCGATCCCGACAATGCCCGCATGTTCGGGTCCATCCGCTCCGTCACCGGCTCCGCGATCGCGGCTTTCGAGTACATCGAGCGCCAACGCGGAAGACTGTTTTCCGTCCGCCAGTGGGTCAAGGCTCGCGGGTCTCCCGGCATGCTGTTCATCCCGTATCGCGCCGGCCAAATCGCGGCGCTGCGATCAATGATCGCGACCTGGATGCATCTCGCGATTTTCGAAGCCATGACCCAGTCACCGTGTGGCGACCAGAGACTGTGGTTCGTCGTCGACGAGCTCGATGCGCTGGGCGCCATCGATGGCCTAAAGGACGCGTTGGCGCGGCTGCGTAAATTTGGGTGCCGCTGCGTCTTGGGATTCCAGTCGATTTCCCAGGTGTCCAGTACCTATGGTCACGGGGAAGCGCAGACGATTGTGGAGAACTGCAGCAACACTTTGATTTTGCGTTGCTCAGGCAGCGAAAACGGCGGCACCTCGTCATTCGCCTCGCGGCTCATCGGCGACCGCGAAGTGCTGAGGCGGCAGGACTCGCGCGGCCAGGACCGCGAAAGCGGCTTTGCCGCCCGCGGCGCACGCCGGTCGCGCAGCACCACCCAAAACCACGTGACTGAACCGGCGGTCATGGCGTCCGAGCTCGAGCAGCTGCCGGATCTGTGCGGCTATCTCAAAACCGCATCGTCCGCGGTGTGGCTCAAGGTCGCATTCACCAAAGGATAGCCATGCAAGTGCCCGACGCCAACATTCGAGCCTCCGGCTACTACATCGCGGAGACCTCGGTGCAGTGCCCGTCCTGCGGCCAATGGACACACGTGCTCGCCTTGGCTCTGCCGGCGCCTCACGAGGTCTTGATCGAAGACGAATGGCAGGCCGCCGATGTCAGCGCGTTTCTATTTTACGTGAGCGAGCTGCCGGAAGAGGTGCGGCGCCTGCTGCAGACTGCCAGCTTCTTTCGCCCAACTCGCGACCCAGAGAGTTCCGATCCGTATTGGGCAAATCATTGCGAGCATTGCGACGCCCTGTTGAGCGACGACGAACTGCACTGCGAGCCCGGCGGCTTCATGCCGGGCGATGCGCAAGAGGCACAGGACATTTCGCTCTTTGCCATAGCTGAACCCTTCCGAGCGGTCGCGGCGGGTTATGCAGGCGATCCAGAGTTCTTTGAGCTCATGGCCAAGCACTAGCGTAGCTCCAAATGGCAATTTATTTCCTCAACCTCCAGAGTCTCAGCCGTTCCGGCGGCAGAAGCGCTGTGAGCGCCGCCGCGTACCGGTCCGGAGAACGCATCCGCGATGAGCGCACCGGCAAGACCTACGATCACTCCGGTCGCCAGGACGTTATGCACAAGGAAATCATTTTGCCGCGTGAATTCGCGGCGCATGATATGGGTTGGGCGCACGATCGAGGTAATCTTTGGAACACGGCCGAGCACGCCGAAATCCGCAAAGACGCGCGTGTCGCCCGCGAGTACCTGGTGGCTTTGCCTGCAGAGCTGGCCCACGATCAGCGCGTGAAGCTGGTAAGGGAATTCTCGCGTGAACTGGTCGAACGCTATCGTTTTGCGCTGGATGTGGCCATTCACGCGCCAAGAGACTTCCCTGGCAGCGATTCGCGCAACTTTCATGCCCATCTGCTCGCGACCACGCGCGAGGCAACCACCAAAGGCCTAGGGGCAAAAACCACGGTTGAAATGCATGATCGGCGTCGCCGCGAGGCAGGCTTGGATTCTAATGTTCGTGAGCTGCTGTATGTTCGTAAAAGCTGGGCTGACGCCGCCAACGGCGCCTTGCAAGCGGCGCATATCGATGCGCGCATCGATCATCGTACGCTTGCAGCGCAAGGCATCGACCGCGAACCCACGCCGCACATTCCGCGGGCCGTCTTTGAAATGGAACGGCGCGGCCATCGAACCGTGGCCGCCGAGCGCATTCGTCAGGAATATCAGGCGCGAGTCGAGGCGCGGCTGCAGCGCACGGCGCAGCGGTCTCCCACTCCAGCCCGTGCGTCCGAACCCAAACGCAGCCTCAGCTCTCAGGAACCTGCAAAGCAGTCGGCGCTAAGATGGCGGCGTTGGCGCGAGACGCAACCCAAGCTCAGCCTCACTGAGGATCCTGCAAAGCAGGCGGCGCTAAGATGGCGGCGCTACCGCGAGGCGCAACTTAAGCTCAGCCCTGAGGAGCTTCAACGTCAGTCTGTCGAGAAACGGTTGCGCTACCGCGAGGAACGTTCCAAATCCAAATCCCGGGCTCGCACGCGCGACCATGATCATTCGCTGTGATCCGAAGACTTGCCTACGCGTCCTGCTATGTTTATTCGCCCGCCGGAGAGGGTGCAATTTGCGAGCGCTCCCGCCTGCTGCGTGACCTGCTGAAAGAGGGCGATGCCCATTTCATGCTCAAATATGCCGTACGCGTCCAACAGCAGGCCGCGCAGTGCCCGCAACTCGCCGGATTTTTCCGCGACACCGACGTGTTGGTGCCCGTGCCGAGAAGCTCGACCAAGGCCTGCGGCACCTGGGTTGCGGCGGATCTGGCGCGTGCCCTCGTTCACGAAGGATTGGGGACCATGGCATGGCCCGGTCTGCACCGCGTCCGCGCGGTGCGCAAATCCTCAACCGCCGCTCGCGGCGCCCGCCCGACGGTCTCGTGCCACTTCGAATCGTTCCTGATGGAGCGACCCTCGATCGACCCTGAAAGTGTCGTGCTGATCGACGATGTAATTACCAAGGGCCAAACGTTGCTGGCCGCCGCCGCCCGGGTACGCGACGCGTTTCCGCACACGCAAATCCGCGCGTTTGCATTGCTGCGGACCATGGGAATGACAACCGGCGTTGAACACCTGCTGGACCCCTGCAGAGGGGAAATCAGATGGCAACGCGGAGACGCGCGGCGAATTCCATGAGCGCAATTTCCGCGCGACGTTCTCCCCTATAATGCGTCGCGCTTGCGCATTGATGTCAAAACTCCGCCTGGCAGTCGGCCGCTTCAAAATCTGGCGCCTCAGGATATTGCCAACCACCTGCAGCGTGCATTAGCGGCCGCAGACGGGCTCATCGGCGCCCACTGCATACATGAGCTGTGGATGCGAGGCGCAATGTCCATTAACATTGAGCTCGCGCTCGAACAAATATGGGCATGCGCGGCGGCATCCGTTCCGGAATGGCTGCCGATGCGCTATATCGAATGGCTGCCTGAGGCCTACGATATCGCACTCGGGTTCAGAGCCGCTGCCAAGGGGCGATCGAACATCTACTTGGTGCTTCTGGATTTCGCCGACCGCGGCGAAACCTACGGCGTGTATGTCGGTATGAGCAAGTATGGTCCTGCGCAGCGCTTCGATCAGCACAAGGCGGGGATTCGCGCGGCGGGAAGTGTATTGAAACGAGGTATCGAAGTGCTGACAGGACCCACTATGCATTTGCAGTACATCAAGCGCAGCGAGGCTGCGCGCATCGAAGCGCAATTGGCCGATGCCCTGGCCGGAGCCGGGTTGGTGGTGAAGGGTGGCCACTAATATGATTCTCATCGGCATGTTCGATTCGCCGTTCGTGCGGCGCGTCGCGGTCAGCATGAATCTGTTGCAGATGCCGTTCGAGCATCGCAACTGGTCGGTCGGCAAGGACTTTGAGCTGATTCGCCAGTTCAATCCCCTGGGGCGCGTGCCGGCGTTGGTGCTGACCGACGGCGACACATTGATCGAGTCCGCCACCATATTGGATTTTCTCGACGAGACGGCCGGCTCCGAGCGGGCACTGCTGCCCCGGTCAGGCGAGCCTCGGCGAGAAGCACTGCGCATCATGGCGATTGCGGTCGGCGGCGCGGAAAAGGGCGTGCTGCAGGTATACGAAACCGCGTTTCGCCCGCCGGAGAAACGCTATCGGCCCTGGGTGGAGCGCTGTCACACCCAAACGCATGCGGCGCTCGCCGAGCTGGACCGTTTGTGCCAGGTGCGCGGCGGCGAGTGGTTGATCGGCAATCGAATCACCCAGGCGGATATCACCGCGAGCTGCGCCTACACATTCTTGAGCGACGCGTTGGACATCAATCGCGATGAAGTGGTGTACCCCGCCTTGGGCGCGCTGGCGGCGCGCTGCGAACTCCTTCCCGAGTTCCGCTCAGTCAAAGCTGCTTGGTTCGCGCCGGGCGACCCCTAGGAGGGCAGGCTCCCTAGGGTCTACAATGGCTGGATGGTCGTCGTTCACCATCTCAACAACTCCCGGTCGCAGAGGGTGTTGTGGTTGCTCGAGGAACTCGGCGTCCCATACGAGGTGAAACGCTACGAGCGGGACGCCAAGACCATGCTGGCCCCGCCCGCGCTGATCGCGATTCACCCGCTGGGAAAATCTCCGGTCATCGTCGACGCCGGGATCACTGTGGCGGAATCCGGCGCCATCATCGAATACCTGATGGACAAATACGGCGGCGGACGCTTGGTTCCCGCCGCCGGCACCGCTCAGCGTCAACGCTACACGTACTGGCTGCATTATGCGGAAGGATCCGCAATGACGCCGCTGCTATTCAAGTTGGTGTTCGATCGGATTGCCGGCAATCCCGCGCCGTGGCCCGTCAGTGCAATCGCCCGCCGAATCGCCGCAACCGTCACCAATACCTTCATTGCGCCCAACCTGAAGCGCCATTTGGACTACATTGAAGCCGAACTGGGCTTGCACTCCTGGTTTGCCGGTGAGCAATTCACCGCCGCCGATGTGCAAATGAGCTTTCCTTTGGAGATCGC
>DATHFW010000093.1:0-3490 GCA_035317945.1 Steroidobacteraceae bacterium
TGGGCGGCGATCTGTTCAAGAACAACTCCGTACTGCACGTCACCGAGACCCCCTGGTCCCTGCCCACCTTCATCACGGATATCGGCGATGCTTTTGCCGAAACCATTCACGATGCCGCGGCCGTGTATACCGGCGATGGCAGCCACGAGGAGGCTGCGGTGGTCGAGACCCGCAACGGCGCGCCCGGCACTCGCAACGGATTCTTTGTCGACGAAACTCCCTATGCCGAAGGCAGCGATCACGACGACTATGATTCTTCGAGCATCGCCGTGCCGTCGTTGTACTTGCGGGACTGGCCGGACATTTACATTCACACCGATCACGACACCCTGGAACAGATCGACGCCACCAAGTTGCGCCGCGTCGCGCTCCTCGGTGCGGCCTCGGGCTACAGCTTTGCGAGTCTCGATGCCGCGCAGTCATCGCAGGTGCTGCCTTTCCTCGCTGCGCGGGCGCAGCAGCGCCTGGCGAAGGGATTCGAGCGCGCACAACTGCTCGCCCAAGATGCCGATCTGTCGCCGAGCGAGGCTGCATTCGAGGCGCACAATCTCATGGCCCAATTGCTGCGCCGTGACCAGGCAGCGCTTCGCGCCTTCGCCGCCTATACCCACGGCAATCCACCGGAACTCTCAGGATCGCTCGAAGCGCTCAAGGCTCAGGCGGCAACGTTCAATGTCTGGATAGACAACACTGCCGGGCGGCGCGGCGTTCACGGCTCAGCGGCAACCGCACCGGCCTGGCACACGGCGCCGGCCGGCGCGCGCATTCCGCACCGCATCGGCGAATTCGGACCCCTCACCTTTCAAAACGACGATGTGCTGCTCGATCGCCTTGGGTCCGAACGCGTGCGCAAAATCAAGCTGCTCAATGCCGATTCGAGCCGCTTGCTCAATGCTCAAGACAGCGGCGCAATTTACGCCTATGAAATCGTCAACTTCGTCGACGGCAAAAGAACGGTGGGAGAGATTAGAGATGCGGTGGCGGGGGAATTCGGTCCCATTCCACTGGACGTGGTCAGCGATTATTTGCAGGCCTGCGAGGAGGCGAAAATCATCGCCTTCAAGTGAAAGGTCCCCTACCTCGGGGGCGGGGGCGGGGGCGTCGCCTTGCCGCGCTGCATGCCCTTTGAAAAGACCACAGTGCCGTCGAGCTTGACGACGATGGCGTCGATGTCGTCGATGCGGTTGTAGATTTCCATGGCCTTTTCCGGCCCCAGGACGAACGCCGTCTTCGACAAGCCATCGGTGCGCGTTGCGTAAGGGCCGATGATGGTGGCGCTGCGAACCTTGCTGGCGGAGTGGCCGGTGTGCGGATCGATGATGTGGTGGTAGCGAACGCCGCCTTCGTCGAAGAACCGCTCGTAGTCTCCGGAGGTGGAAATCGCCGCATCCACCAGCGGAACGCTCGCAATCACCTCGCCCTCTCCCTTGCGCGGATCGCGGATGCCCACCATCCATGGCTTGCCGAAGCGATCGCCGATGATTCGGCTGTCGCCGCCGGCGGACACATAGGCGCGCGTAAAGCCTCGCGCTTTCAAGACATCGATGCCGCGGTCCACCGAATAGCCCTTGGCGATGCCGCCCAAATCGATGCGCACGCCTTTCTGCGAGAACTGCACGGTCTGGTTCTTCGCGTCGAGAATCACGTGCCGATAGTCCACCGCAGGCAATGCCTTGGCGATTTGCGTCTCATCGGGACGGACATGCTTCGGAAAATTGTACATATAGCCGACGCTGGCGTAGGTGATGTCGAAGGCGCCGTCGGTGACCACCGAGTATTCTTTCGCCTTGACCAGCAGGTCGAATAATTCCTTGCTGATGTGCATCGGCCCGTCAGCGGCTTTTGCATTGACCAAGGACACTTCGCTGGTCGGCTTGTACGTGCTCATGGACTCGTCGACGTGGCGCATCTCGTCGAGCACCGCATCGATCGCCGCCTCGGCCTTCGCGTGCTCCTCCGACCATAATTCCACGGTGATGCGCGTGCCCATGATGCCGTCGGTGACGCGGTTTACCCACTCGGCGTGCGCCGGAGCGGCGCCGGCTAGAGATGCGGCAGCCGCGAAACACAGCGCGCTCATCAATACCCTAGCTTTCATGCTGCAATCCCGGGCTCCTAACGGATTTTACGGGTGGCGGCTCGCCGCCATTGTGTGACGACAAGAGCGCTGCCGATCATGCCGCCCAAATGGGCGAAATGCGCAATGCCGGAGAGCGTTCCGGTAACGCCGAGAAAGAGCTCGATGCCGGCGTAAATTGTGGCGAACAGCCATGCCGGCATGGGAATGGGCGGAATCAAGGGAACGACCTTGCGGGTGGGAAACATCAGCGCGTAAGCCAGCAGCAAGCCAAATACGCCTCCGGAGGCGCCAATGGTCGGCGCCGGCGGCGCACCGAACAGCATGGGTATGAACAGCTGAGTAAGCGCTGCGGTGACCACGGAGGCGAAATAGCAGGCGAGCAGCCGCTTCGGTCCCACGTAGCGCTCGATTTCCGAACCGAACATCCACAGGCCCAGCATGTTGAATCCAATGTGGGTGACATTGCCGTGCAAGAATGCATAGCTGATGATCTGCCAGGGCTGAAAATAGACTTTGCCGTCGAGGGGTTGCAGCGGCCACAATGCCAATAGTTCGTCGATTCCAGACGGCGATTGGCCCTGCAGTAGGAATACCAATACGTTTGCACCGATCAAGATGATGACTGCGGAAATTTTCATGCTAGCAATGCATTGTAACCCGTGATGAACGCGCATCCCCTGAAAACTGTCTTCTTGGACTATGACACTGTTTCCAACGGTGATCTCGATACTGCCGGGCTGCGCGAGGCGGCCGGCGATCTGGTTTTGTACGAGTACAACGAATCGAAGATTGCCGAGCGCATTCGCGATGCGGACGCCGCACTGCTCAACAAACTTGAGCTCACCCGCGAGCTGCTGCTTGGCGCTCCCCGCCTAAAACTGGTCGCGCTCGCCGCCACCGGCACCAACAACGTCGATCTTGTCGCCGCGCGCGAGCGCGGCATCGCCGTCTGCAATGTGCGCGCCTATTGCACGGCCTCGGTGGTGCAACAGGTGTGGGGATTGATATTGAGCCTCACCCAGCATGTGTATGAATTTTCGCGCCTGTCCAAGGACGGATCCTGGGCTCGGGATGAAGCCGGCACGGTGTTTTCTCAGCCCATCCGCGAGCTGAATGGCCGCATCTTCGGCGTGGTCGGCTGGGGCGAACTGGGCCGGGGCGCTGCGCGCGTGGCCGAGGCTTTCGGCATGCGAGTCGCGATTGCCAACCGGCCGGGCGAGCCGCCTGAGCCAAGCCGCATGAACCTCGATGAGCTGCTGGCCGCGGCGGACATCGTTTCGTTGCACTGTCCGCTCACCGATGCAACCCGCGGCCTCATCGGCGCGCGCGAATTGGCACTGATGAAATCCGATGCCCTGCTGATCAATACCGCTCGCGGCGCATTGATCGACAGCGCGGCGCTGGCCGCGG
>DATHFW010000094.1:0-2807 GCA_035317945.1 Steroidobacteraceae bacterium
GTAGGCATCAATGACCAGGTTGTCGCCGATCACAAAGGGCTTGTCGAGCGCGATCGACAGCGACGCGAACAGGTCGCCCAGGACATTCTGCAGCGCGAGCGCCACGGCGACGCCGCCGACGCCCAGTCCCGCAAGCAAGGCGGTGATATTGACGCCGATATTGCTGAGCATCACGAGGATCAGCAATGACCAGATCAGCATGCGCGACACAAAACTGACGATATCCAGAGAGCCGGCGAAAACGCGGTCGGCGCCGCGCTCCACTTCCTTCGTTTCCAGATAGAAACGCACGGCCCGGCCGCCCCAAAGGCCGACTTGAATCAAGATCAGGATCATCGCCGTGTTGGACGCGACGTGCTGAATCCTGTCGGGGAGCGCCAGGCTTTGCCGCGCAACATCGAGGGCGACGGCGAAAAACAGAATCTGCTTGGTATTGCCGATCAGATAGGCGATGAGCCGGATCAGCGTGGGATTCTTGATGCTGGAGTACTTGTGGTAGCGCGAGGCGATGAGATCCCGCAGCACCCAGAGGCTTGCCCAGACGAGCGCGCCTATGACGCCGGCGATCAACCACTCCGTTGCCGGGACGCCGAGCAGCAACGCCTGCACCGCGCCGATTTTTTTCGAGAGAAATTCGCCCATCCGCGAATTATAAACTGCGGCGCGGCGCTAGCTGACGTCTTCCATGCCGAGTTCCTTCATCTTGCGCGTCAGCGTGTTGCGGCCCCAGCCCAACAGTTTGGCCGCGTCCTGCTTGAGGCCGTCGGCCTTGCGCAGCGCCACGCGGATCAGAATTCGTTCCACTTCCGGCACAGCCGTATCCAACAGGCGCTTGGTGCCGGAGTCCAGTTCTTGTTCGGCCCAATGCGAAAGCTTTGCCATCCAGTCGTGATTCGCGGTCTGGCCCACCACCGCACCGCCAAGATCGGGAGGAATGTCCTCGGCGCGGACTTCGCGTCCCGGCGCAGTTACCGTGAGCCGGCGGCAGGCATTCACCAGCTGGCGCACATTGCCGGGCCAGTCGAAAGTCACGAGCGCAGTCTCGGCGGACGGAGTCATGAGTTTCGGCTCGACGCCAAGTTCCTGCCCGGCAACCGCCAAATAGTGCCGCAATAACTCCGGGATATCTTCGCGGCGCTCGCGCAGCGGCGGAATCTCGATTCGAATCACATTGAGCCGATGCAGGAGATCCTCGCGAAAATGTCCCGACTTCACCCGCATCTCGAGGTCTTGATGGGTCGCGGCAATGACGCGCACATCGACTTTCACCGGCGTCTGCCCGCCGACCCGATAGAACTCGTTTTCTGCCAGGACGCGCAGCAACCGCGTCTGCAACGCCGGCGACATATCGCCGATTTCATCCAGAAACAGCGTGCCGCCGTCCGCCTGCTCGAAACGGCCCCTGCGCAACGTATCGGCGCCGGTGAATGCGCCCTTCTCATGGCCGAACAGCTCCGATTCCAAGAGGTCTGCGGTGAAGGCGGCGGTGTTGAGCGCGACAAAGGCCTTGGCGGAGCGCGGACTGTGCCGATGCAGAGCGCGCGCCACGAGTTCCTTGCCCGTGCCCGACTCGCCGGTGATCAGCACGGTCATGCTGGAGCGGGATAGCCGGCCGATCGCACGAAACACCTGCTGCATCGCCGCTGCCTGACCGAGGAGTTCCGGGATGCTGCGTCTGGCGGCCTCTGCGTCGGTCGACAGCGTCGCCTGCTGCGCGGCGCGGCGCACGAGGTCCACGGCCTTGTCGATGTCGAAGGGCTTCGGCAGATACTCAAACGCGCCGCCCTGGTACGCCGCCACGGCAGCATCCAAATCGGAGTGAGCCGTCATGACGATCACCGGCAATCCCGGCCTCGATACCTGAATTTCCTTGAGCAGCTCCAAGCCGCTGCGGCCGGGCATGCGTATATCCGTCATCAGCACATCCGGCGCATCACTGCGCAGCGCCGTTAGAACGTTGTCGACCTGGTCGAAGCACCTGGCGTGCATGCCGCTGCCCTTCAGGGCTTTTTCGAGGACCCACCGAATTGAGGCGTCGTCGTCGACCAGCCAGACTTGCAGAGGCTTGAGGTTCATGCGGAATCCATCGGCAAGGAAATGATGAATATGGTTCTCCCCGGAGCGCTGTCGAATTCGATCAGGCCGCCATGACGGCTGACGAGATCCTGCGCTATTCCCAACCCCAAGCCGGTGCCGTCCGCGCGTCCCGACACGAGCGGATAAAAAATGGTTTCGCGGATTTCGTTGAGCACGCCGGGACCGTTGTCTTCGAACTGAATCGAGGCAACCAGCCGGTGGCGATGCGCGCCGACGCTGACATTGCTCGCCGCGCGAGTCCGCAAGATGAGCCGCGGCGATTCGACCGCGGCTCCCGCCAGCGCCTGGATGGCGTTGCGGCCCAAATTGAGCATTGCTTGAATGATGTGATTCGGGTCCACCGTGAGCGGCGGAAGGCTGGGGTCATAGTCGCGATCGATGGCGACGCCCGCAGGCGCTTCACTGCGCAGCAAGTGATATACGCGCTCCAGCAGTTCGTGCACATTGACCAGCTGCTTCAGCGGCGGGCGCCCCGGACCCAGCATGGAGTCGAGCAGACTGGTGAGTCGATCCGCCTCGCTGATGATCACGCGCGTGTACTCGCGCAACGCCGGATCCAACAGTTCTCGCTCGAGCAGCTGCGCGGCGCCGCGCAAGCCGCCGAGCGGATTTTTGATTTCGTGCGCGAGCTGGCGGACCATCAAACGGCTCCCGCCCAACTGTGCCAGCAAGGCGTTCTCTCGAGTGAGGCGCCGGTGCTGAGTGATGTC
>DATHFW010000095.1:0-5723 GCA_035317945.1 Steroidobacteraceae bacterium
TTGTATTCGTTGAGCGATCAGGTTCAACAGAACGGCCTCGAACACCATCAGTCGAGCGAGGATGGCAGCGATCCCGAATCCTTGACCGAATGGAACAAGACTGCATACGGCCGAGATCTGCTCGCGCATGAGTTCACGCACTCCTGGAACGGCAAGTTCCGGCGTCCGGCGGATCTGTGGACTCCAAACTATCAAGTGCCGATGCAGGACAGTCTCTTGTGGGTGTACGAGGGACAGACCCAGTATTGGGGTGAGGTGCTCACGGCTCGCTCGGGCCTGTGGACGCATCAGCAGGCGCTCGACCAGCTCGCGCTCACGGCGGCATATTATGAAGTGCAGGCCGGCCGTCGCTGGCGCGCCCTGCAAGACACGACCAACGATGAGATCATCAATCCGCGCCGCCCCATGTCATGGCGCAATTGGCAGCGCTTCGAGGACTACTACGCGGAAGGTCAATTGATCTGGCTCGACGCCGACACTCTGATTCGCGAGCGCTCGCAGGGTAAGCGATCGCTGGACGACTTTGCGCGAGCTTTTTTCGGCATCGACGACGGCAGCTTCATCACCGTGACGTATACCTTTGAGGACTTGGTCAAGGCGCTGAACAGCGTGGAAGCCTACGACTGGGCGGCATTTCTGCACGCACGCCTCGATTCGATCGGCAAACCGGCGCCCTTGGACGGATTGCGGCGCGGCGGCTACAAGCTGGTCTTCTCGGACACGCCGAGCGAGTTTCTGAAGGCGCACGAGGATCAGAGCAAGCGCGTCAACCTGCTGTTCTCCATCGGAGTCGAACTCGACGACAAGGACGGCACCGTTCTGGAGGTGCTCTGGGATAGCGCTGCTTTCAAGGCGAAGGTGACCGAAAGCAGCGTCATTTTGGCGATCAACGGTGCTGCTTACAGTGCCGACATCCTCAAGGACGCGATTCGCTCGGCGAAGACGACGAAGCTCCCGATCGAACTGATCGTCAAGAGCGGCGATCGATTTCGAGTCCTCAATCTCGACTATCACGACGGTTTGCGCTACCCGCACCTGGAACGCGAATCATCGGCGCCCGCACGGCTCGACGACATCTTGGCCGCGCGCAAGTAGCCGCAGCAACCGGGGGCGGGCGGGGAATACTAAATATCCCCGTCCGCCCTTCGATTTCTCGTCACTGCCTCCCGGCGCGGCGTTGAATGCGGTTCTGCTGCCAAATAGATTTGATTATTTGACCGTTCGCCATCGGCGGCACGTAAGCGCCGGCCGAGAGTGGCGATACCGGCGCCAAGCCGCTGGGCGGGACAGGACACACGCCGGTCGCTTGATAGGCAATCGCCGACGCGAGCAGCCCTTCCGCACTATTTCCCAGCGCGTGGGTAAAATCATCCGCCACCGAACAGCCCGGCAGCGGCACTCCCTCGGTCGCCGCCGTATTTTGCGGCGTGAATCCGTCGGTATAGTCGCCAAATCCCTTGGCGTTCACGCCTTTGAATTGAATCGAAAAATACGTGACGCCGCAATTGTCGGCCGGGTAGAACCCGTACGGTTTGCCGCACGTGGTCGATCCAACTTGGATCACTTGCACATTGACGCCTTGCAGACTATTGATGATGGCCTCACTGGCGGAGCAAGTTGCGGAGGTCGTGAGCACGAACACCCGTTGCAAATTTAAGGTGGGCAATGCTTGGCCCGACGTTACCGAGAACCCCTGTGTCGTCGCATGGAAGCCGACGGGCGTAATGGCGGCGCCCGTCACCGGGTCGACCGTTGAATGCTTGCTGTTGAACTGGGTCAACTCGAAAGTTTGCCCCGTTGTCGATGCCGGGCCGGCGACCATGTACGCAACTTCGCTTGCGATATCGAGCAAGCCACCGCCGTTGTAACGTATGTCGAGAACCAGGTCTTGCACGCCGGCACTCTGCAACTGTGTGAACGCCGTGACGAGCGCGCTTTCCGACGTCTCGAGATGATCGTTGAAGAGCATATAGCCCACGAGCGCTCCGTTCGGGGCGGTGATCGTGTGGGTGTTTTGCACCGGATGCGACGTGACATCGGCGGACACCAAGGTGATGGTTCGCGACGCCACTGAGCCAGGGTCGCGGATGGTGAAGCTATGGCTCTCACCGACGGTTTGCGGAGAAAGTCCTGCATTGAGCGTGTCGGCGCTGGCCTGATCGTTGGCATTGACCAAATCGACGCCGTCGATATCAAGAATCGCTGCGCCGCGCGCGAGGCTTGCAGGCGCGGTTGCCGCCGCTGAGCCGGGCTCAGTGTAGGCAACCACGACATTGCGTGGGGGCATCGCCGCGATGATAACGAAATTCGCGCCATATCCAGGCTGTGTTCCGGACTGTGAGAGCGCCTCCCAGGTGGCCGTTGGGTAGGTAAAGTGGAACTTATCTTTTGGATTTCCGGAAGCCGTCAGCGCCGTGGTTTTGAGGGCGGTGAAATAACTTGCGTCGGTCGCAAAGCTTGCCGGATTTTGATCCTGAACTTCGTCAAACCACAGATAAAGATCATTGGTCCAAGAGCGCAGCCAATTCAACTCATCGAGCAAGGTGCCCTGGGCGTCCGGGTACGCCTTCGCCGTTCCCGGATCAATACCGGTGCGTGGACTGACGCACAGAGCCGCGAATGTCGACTCGGCTGCGAACTGTCCTTGTACCCAAGTGGGGCCCTTCGGCCCGGGTGGAGGTACCGCAGCGTCGCCACCGCCGCCGCCTCCGCATCCACCAAGGAGCGCTGCGGTCAAAATCCACGTAATACTGAGTCGATTCCGGATCGGAATGGGCATATGCGACGTCCCTGTAAAAGCCGTTTTTTTGTTACACCGAGGCCAGCGCGTACAAATGTATCACGTACGACAACGTCGCCTCGGCCATGCCCTGCACGGCGGGATTACTCGACTCGATGACGTAGTACTCATTCGGTGCGTGCGCTCCGCTGCCATGTCCGGTGCCGAAATGTCCGGCCGGCAGGCTCACCGGCGCCCCGGTGAAAATATACCCGGGCCAAGAGCCTGCCAAGCGCGGCGATAAACGAACGTCCATCCCCTCATGCTTGTATACCGCAGTAGATGCCTTGATCAGCGAGGAATTCTCATCAGTTTGGGTGGGATCGTAGCCGCCCGTCACCTTGACCTCGATGTCGCCATAGCCGCGTTTGACGAGATGAGCCTTGAGTTTCTCTTCCGCTTCCGCCTTGGTTTGGTCCGGGACCAGGCGCAGATCGAGTTTGGCGGTGGCCTTCGATGGCAGTATGGTCTTGCCCCCGGGGCCGGTGTAACCCGCAAACATGCCTTCGATGTTGACGGTGGGCTGTGAGGCCAGGCGCTCGAGCGCGTCGCGGTAGCCCAAGTCGCGCACCCAGTGTTGTACACCCAACAACTTCTTCACATCCTCTTCCTTGGTCGTGGCGACGCGATTGGCAATGATTTCCTTCTGCCGCGCAGTCAAGGGTTTTACGTGCTCAAACCAACCATCGATCGCAGGATCGTTGCCGTCCTCTGAGACCAGCGTCGACAACGCTTTCACCATTCGCCACACGGCGCTGTCGAGTTCCGCTTTATAGCTCGAATGAATGTCGTCTTTCGCGCCGCGACCCCATCGCTCGGTCGAACAAACGAGTTCCACTTCGAGCGCGCCCTTGGCGCCCAGCGATACCTCGACTCCGCCTTGCGGCGACTGAGAGGCGAACGGCATGAAGACCTCATGGCATTTCTTCAGCGCCTCGAGAACCTCTGGGGTATGGACCACCTGCGCGAAGTGCGGCGAGGCGATCTCTTCCTCGCCTTCCGCCACCAACACAATATTGACCGGCGGTTTTCGTCCCGCGGCCTTGAGCGCGTGCAAGGCCGCCAGAAATGTCGCCTCCGGGCCTTTCTGGTTTATCACGCCGCGGCCGATCATCACCTTGCCGAACGGCGGCTTGTCGACAATGGCGGCCGCCAAGGGCGGAGAACTCCACTCGGACGGATCGAACTGCTTCACGTCATACATGAAGTACATTCCGACGGTGCGCTTCGCCCCGGCATCCAACGTGGCGAAGACTCCCGGCTTGCCGTCGGTGGGCATGATTTTGGTGTGCTGAAAGCCGGCGTCCTTGAGCAAATCCGCCATCATCTGCGCACCCTCTTTGATGTTGCGATCTTCGGCCGCAATGGAGGGCAGGGCGATCCAGTTCTGCAATCGTTTGATAGCCTCGGCGCGCTGCTGTTCAATCGCGGCACGCACCGCGCTGAGATCGCCGCCGAACTTGATGTCCGGCGCCGGCGCAGCCGCCCGCATGATGCGCGGCATCGCGAGTGTCGCGCCGGCCGCTGCTGCCATCATCAACAATCCACGCCGGCTCGGCTGTTGGATTTTCATGAGTCATCCCCTCACATGTTGGAAGCTTTTATCGAACCTCCTTATTACAGCACACTCGCCAGCGCGATCAGAAACAACCCTGCCCCGACGACGATGACCCCGATCGCTCGCGCGACCCGTTCACCGGCCGGCGCGAGACGTTCGGCGGTGATGGCTGCCGTCACCACTGCCATGGCGCGAAGGTCCATGACTCCGAGGCACAACAGGATCGTCATCAGACCGAAACAGCAGTGGGCGCAGTCAAGGCCGAGGCGCATGCCATGTCGCCAGGCCGAAGCCGCGTTCGCGGCCAAAGCACGGCCGCACCCCGATGCTTCCCGGCAGCAGGCAAGACGATGTGTCTTCCATACAGTGAACTGGAGCGCGCCGGCAGCAACGACGACCGCGCTGACCGCGAAGGGAACTGCGCGCGACAGCGACGGCAGCCGCATCTCGGCTTCCGCGAGCACGACGCCCAGCGGGAAGACCGCCGCTCCGATCACGGTCCAAACGAAGAAGTAGCCCACACCCACCAGCGTTGTCAGCCGACCCAGGCGCGTATGGCCTGGCTTGCGAACAGCCTGGCGATAGCGCCACAGCATTGGCATCAAGGACGGCAGCATCATGGCCACCATCATCACGACCCACATGCCGAGGAACGAGGCCGCGGCGCCGGGCCAGCTCTGTCCGGGCATCCGCATCCACGCCATCGATATCGTCCAGCCGCCGGGCATGGGCATTTCGCCCATCGCCATCATGGAAGCGCACCAGACGATCGTCACCGCCGCGCTGACGGCGAAGAGCAGCGCCGAGACGCAAAAGAACGCTCGCTGCGAAACTCCCTCCGAACCGATCCCGCGCGCCCGCGCTTGAGCGATCATCGGCGCCTCCCGACTAGTTTTGCGGTTTCCACGCTGCCTGACCGGCGTTCTGGTCAACGCCGAAGTCGGCATCAAAGCTGTCCGTCAGGGTGTACCAGGGCATCTGCCAGCCCATCCGCGCCTTCAGGCGCGAGATGTCTGCCTGCGGCGCGCGCGAGGCATACGCGAGGGTGGTGTCGCGAGCGTTCAGATGGGCGAGGTGGGCCAGCAGGCTCACCTTGCCCTCAGGCCCCTCGAACTGGTATTCCTTGTCAACGGCCATCCACGGCATCCGTCGACGCTCGGCGGCGAGTGCGTCACGGGCGCGGGTCAGGGCCTTCTCCTTTACGAGCAACTGCTCGCGCGCTGCTTCCCACTGCTGCGGCGACACGACGGGTGGCGTTTTCATGGTGCGCCGTCCGCCGTTCTGGTCATTTTTGGGTGATGTAGTCATGGCTGGCAACCTCGCGTTGTTCGTTGGTCGTGAGATAGTTATAGCGGCAGGCATCGAAGGGTGGGAGTTACAAGTGTG
>DATHFW010000096.1:0-3278 GCA_035317945.1 Steroidobacteraceae bacterium
GCAGCATGCAGCAGGGCTTTCGACGGGATGCAACCATCGTTCAAGCACACGCCGCCCAGCACCGGCCAGCGCTCGATCAGCGTTACTTTGAGACCCAAATCCGCCGCGCGGAATGCCGCCGTGTAGCCGCCCACTCCCGCGCCGAGCACGACTAAATCGACGGCTCCTTCTGGCGCTGCGCTCACAGGGCCGGCAGTCTTTGTGGCTTTTGCCGGCGCGGGTGCCGGTGTCGTTTCGGCCGGCGCGGGTTTCGGCGCGGGCGCAGGCGTTTTGTCGGCGGCAGGGGCTGGGGTTTTGGCGGCCGCAGGCGCCGCGGTTGCCGGCGCCGCGCCGGCCGGTGCGGCCGGCTGTGCCGATGCCGGCGTCTCAGACTCCACGATCGCAATCAACGTTCCCGCGGATACTTCGGCGCCCTTCTTAATCTCGATCGATTTGATCACGCCGCTCACCGGCGAGGGTACATCCATCGCGGCCTTATCGGATTCGAGCGAGATGAGCGGATCCTCCACCGCAACCTTGTCGCCCGGCTTCACGAGTACCTCGAGAACCGAGACGCCTTTGGCGTCGCCGAAATCCGGAACGCGTACTTCGACCGCGCTCATAGCAGCGCCTTCACATCACCCAGCGTCTTGGCGAGAAACACCACGAACCGGGCCGCTTCGGCGCCGTCGATGACGCGATGATCATAGGACAGGGACAGCGGCAGCATCAGGCGCGGCACGAATGCGCCGCGCTCGTACACGGGTTTCTGAGCCGCTTTCGACACCCCCAGGACAGCGACCTCCGGGGCATTGATGATGGGCGTAAAATAGGTACCGCCGATTCCGCCCAGGCTCGAAATGGTGAAGCTGCCGCCCTGCATTTCGGCGGCTTTCAATTTTCCGGCCCGTGCTTTCTCGGACATCGACGCCAAGGTGCGCGCAGTCGCGTAGATATCGAGCTGGTCGGCATTGGCGATGACCGGAACCACCAGCCCATTCGGCGTGTCGGCCGCGAAGCCGATATTGAAATACTTTTTGAAGACCAGATTTTCCCCGCCTTCATCGAGCGAGGCATTGAATCGCGGAAATTCTTTCAAGGCGATGATGCAGGCCTTGATGATGAACACCAGCGGCGTGAGTCGCACTTCCTCTTGAGCAGCCTTACTTTTAAGAGCACCGCGCGCAGCCTCGAGGTCGGTAATATCCGCATCCTCGTGCTGAGTCACATGCGGTAGATTCAGCCAGCTTGCCTGCAGCCGCGCTCCGGAAATCTTTTGAATACGCGAGAGCGGTTTGACCTCGACAGCACCAAAGTGCGCGAAATCCACGACCGGCACCCGAGGCAGGGGCGAAACAGGCGCTGCCGAGCCGGCTGCCAGCAGCAGGCTCTTGACGTGAGCCTTGACGTCATCCTGCGTGATGCGTCCCTTGACGCCGGTTCCCTTGATCTTGCCCAAGTCGGCACCCAACTCGCGCGCGAACTTGCGTATCGACGGGCTGGCGTGGGCTTTGGAGAAGGCCCGTTCATCGACCGCGGGCCGGCCCTCGGCAACCTGCGCGGGAGGCGGCGCGGCGCTCTGCGCTGCCGTCGCCGGAGTGCCTGTGTCAGCCTTTGGCGCAGCGCTCGGCGCAGGCGCTTGGTCGGCGGGCGGAGCAGCGGCGGGCTCGGCCGCTTTGCCGGGTGCCGATGCCGCCGGCGCGCCTTTGTCGGCGGGCGGCGCGGCCTTGTCGGCGGGCGGCGCGGCTGTCGCGGGCTCGATCAACAGGATCACAGAGCCCTCGGACACCTTGTCGCCGGTCTTGAGTTTGACCTGCGCAATCTTGCCCGCAACCGGGGACGGCACGTCCATCGCCGCTTTTTCGGTTTCAATGGTGACCAACGGCGTTTCTTTTTCGATCTGCTGACCATCTTTGACCAGCACATCGATGACGTTGACGTCTTTGAAACCGCCGATGTCCGGAACTGTGACTTCGATTGGACTTGCCATGGCCGCTTAGACCGACACGGGGTTGGACTTTTCCGGATCGATGCCGAAGGCCTGCATGGCTTTATTCACCGTATGCTTGTCGATCTTGCCCTCATCCGAAAGCGCCTTGAGCGCCGCCACCACCACGTAGTGCCGATCGACTTCAAAGAAACGCCGCAACTCCGCGCGCGAATCGCTGCGGCCGAAGCCGTCCGTTCCCAGCACCGTGTACCGGCCCGGCACCCATTGCCGAATTTGATCGGCAACCGTCTTCATGTAGTCGGTGGCGGCAATGAAGGGACCCTCGCGATCCGCGAGCGCTTGTTGAATGTAAGTCTGCTTGCGCGGCTCGCCGGGATGCAGCATGTTCCAGCGCTCGATCGCGAGCGCATTCTTGCGCAGCTCGCTGAAGCTGGTCACCGAGTAGACATCGGCCGGCACTCCGAAGTCTTTCTCCAGCAATTCCGCCGCCGCCAGCACTTCCCGCAAAATCGTGCCCGAACCAAACAACGTCACCCGCACTTTGCCTCGGCCGCCGATTTGCAGTAAGTACATGCCGCTCAAAATGCCCTGTGCCGCACCGGCCGGCATCGCCGGATGCGCGTAGTTCTCGTTCATGCAGGTGATGTAGTAGAAGACGCTTTCTTGATCCTGGTACATGCGGCGCAGACCGTCCTGCACGATCACCGCCAGTTCGTAGGCGTAGGTGGGATCATAGGCCACACAATTCGGCACGGTCGTCGCGACCAATTGGCTGTGTCCGTCCTGATGCTGCAGTCCCTCACCGGCAAGCGTGGTGCGGCCGGCGGTGCCGCCCACCAGGAATCCGCGCGCCTGGCTGTCGCCTGCCGCCCAGATGAAATCCCCGACGCGCTGAAACCCGAACATCGAGTAGTAAATGAAGAAAGGCACCATGCTCACACCGTGATTCGAGTACGCGGTGGCCGCGGCGATCCACGAACACATGCTGCCCGCCTCATTGATGCCTTCTTCGAGGATCTGTCCCTGCTTATCCTCACGGTAAAACATGAGCTGATCCGCATCCTGCGGCGTGTACAGCTGTCCCACCGACGAATAAATGCCGACCTGGCGAAACATGCCCTCCATGCCGAAGGTTCGCGCCTCGTCCGGAACGATGGGCACGATGTGTTTGCCGATGTTCTTGTCCTTTACCAGGGTGGTCATCATTCGCACCAGCGCCATGGTGGTCGATATTTCGCGATCGCCGGTGCCTTCGAGCAGCGTGCTGAAAGCTTCGAGCGGCGGCACGATGAGCGGCGGCGCAGATGAATTGCGCGCGGGCAAATAGCCGCCCAGGGCGGCACGGCGC
>DATHFW010000097.1:0-2955 GCA_035317945.1 Steroidobacteraceae bacterium
GGACTCGTAGTGTGCGTACACGGCCTGAGCGCGGCCGATGCGCCGACCGAAAATCAAGTTCAGGCCGTTTTTCTCTTCAACTTCTCGCGCTTCGTGGAATGGCCCGCGCAGGCATTCGCCGCGCCCAGCGATCCATTTGTCATCGGCATTCTGGGCAGCGACCCCTTTGGCGCCCGCTTGGACGAGGCGGTCCGCAATGAGCAAATCAACGGACACCCTCTGACGGTTCGCCGGTTCCGAACCGTCGCCGAGGTCGAGAATTGCCAGATTCTGTTCGTTGACCGTTCTGAAGCCGCGCATCTCGGGCAGATTCTCGCAGCGCTCGATCACCGCAGCACGTTGACGGTATCGCAGGCGGACGGCGCCGCGCAGCGCGGCGTCATGATCCAATTCGCGACGGAAAATAATCGAATCCGGCTGCGTATCAATGTGGAGTCGGCTCGCGCCTCAGGGTTGACGATCAGCTCCAAGTTACTTCGTCCCGCCGAAATCGTCGGCACGGATGTCAGGGAATAACAGATGAACAAGTCATCTGCACCCATTCGCCGCACGCTGATGCTCATGATGCTTCTCTGCAGCGGCGTCGTATTGCTGGTTACTTCTGCGGCGTTTTGCGCGTATGAATTTCTGACGTTTCGCCAATCCAGCATCCAGCAGCTGCAAATATTGAGCAGAGCCATCGCCAGCAATAGCACTGCGGCGCTGGCATTCGAAAATGCGGATGATGCCGCGAGCGTTTTGACCGCCTTCAAGTCGGATCCGCACATTGTTGCGGCCGCGTTGTACGATACCAACGGGAAGATCTTCGCCACCTATCCACAGGGCGTGGCGGCGGAACGCTTACCGTCGCATGCCGGCACGGGCTATACGTTCGGCCGCTCGGCCCTGACGGGCTTTGAGCCTGTTGCAGAAGGATCCAAACGGCTGGGTGTGCTGTTTGTCGAATCCAACCTCAATGCCATGTATTCACGGATCAAGCTGTACGCCTTGATTCTTGTGCTCGTGGGCGGCATTTCTCTGTCGCTCGCCTACCTGATATCCCGGCGCCTGCAACATCGGCTACTACGGCCCATTCTAGCCTTGGTCGAGACCACCAAGGCGGTGGCGGAACGCAATGACTACACGGTCCGAGCGGCGCCCACGGGCGCCTATGAATTTGACTTGTTCACTGACACCTTCAATCAAATGCTCACGCAGATTCAGCAGTCTGAGAGCAAGTTGCACGCGCAACTCGGCCGACTGAGCCTGCTGCAGCACATCACCCGGGCGACGGGCGAGCGGCAAGACCTGCCGAGCGTTTTTCAGGTTGTGCTGACGAGCCTGGAGGAGAATCTACCGATCGATTTCGGTTGCTTCCTTCTCTACGATCCCGTCTCGAAGACTCTGAGCGTGAGCACACTGGGTTCGCGCGGCCAAGGCTTTGCCGACAAACTCGGGTTGTCGCAGCAGGTCGAGGTACCGATCGATGCCAATGGCCTGTCGCGCTGCGTTGCCGGACAGTTGGTGCACGAACCGGATGCGCTTCAGGTGCTCTTTCCGTTTCCGCAGAGGTTGGCTGCCGCCGGCCTACGCTCGATCGTGTTCGCGCCCCTCATCGTCGAGAACCAAGTATTCGGAGTGTTGGTCTGCACACGCCGCCAACCCGGGGCCTTCAGCAGCGGCGAATGCGAGTTTCTGAAACAGCTCAGCGAACACGTTGCCTTGGCAAGTCACCAAGCCCGCCTGCACGGCGCGCTTCAGCAGGCGTATGACGACCTGCGGCAAAGCCAACACACGGTCATGCAGCAAGAGCGCCTCCGAGCGCTCGGCCAAATGGCAAGCGGCATCGCGCACGACATCAACAACGCCATTTCCCCCGTGTCGCTTTACACCGAGTCGCTTCTCGAGCGCGAACCGAACTTGAGCGATCGCACCCGCGGCTACCTGACGACCATACAGCGCGCCATCGAAGATGTGGCAAGGACCGTCTCGCGCATGAAGGAGTTCTATCGTGAGCGCGACTCGCAACTCACGCTCGAACCGGTCCAGCTCAATCGCGCGGTTCAGCAGGTCGTGGAACTCACGCGTCCCCGATGGAGCGACCTTCCGCAGGCCCGCGGAGCGATGGTGGACCTGCAAACCGACTTGACGGATCCCATGCCCGATATCATGGGCGCTGAACACGAAATCCGCGATGCGCTCACCAATCTTATTTTCAACGCGGTCGACGCGATGCCCGCCGGCGGAACCCTATCGGTGCGAACACGCAAGGCAACGGCCGCCGGCGGCGAAGCGCGTGCATTCATCGAGGTGATCGATACGGGCGTGGGCATGGATGAGGACACGCGGCGCCGCTGCCTCGAGCCGTTCTACACGACGAAGGGCGAGCGCGGCAGCGGGCTTGGGTTGGCGATGGTTTACGGCATGGTCCAGCGCCACAGCGCCGAACTTGAGATCGAAAGCGCAACCGGCCAGGGCACGACGGTACGCCTGAGCTTCCCCGCCTATAGCTCGTCCGTCGTTCCAACGCCGACGGTTGTGCACGCAGCGGTCGTGAAGCGGCAACTGCGCATTCTCTTGGTCGATGACGACCCGGTATTGATCAAGTCGCTGCAAGACACCTTGCAGGAGGATGGGCATCTCATCACGGTGACCAACGGCGGCCGAGAAGGCATCGAAGCCTTCGCCGCCGCGATGCGGCGCGGCGAGCGCTTTGATGTCGTCGTCACCGACCTCGGCATGCCGCATGTGGACGGGCGCAAGGTCGCGGCCTCGGTGAAGGAAGTCTCCCCGCGCACGCCGGTGATACTGCTCACGGGTTGGGGGCAGCGACTCATCTCGACGAACGATGCGCCGGCTCATGTGGACAAGGTACTGGCCAAACCCCCGCGGCTGCATGAGTTGCGGGCGGCGTTCATGGAGTTGATCACATGAGCGCCGGCATTGCCCGATTGCTGATTGTGGACGACGAGGCGG
>DATHFW010000098.1:0-4612 GCA_035317945.1 Steroidobacteraceae bacterium
CGCATGATCAGCTTCAGCACCTTGTGCTGGTATCGCAGGACCAATAAATCGAACGCCGCGCGCTCGCCGCGCTGGACCCTTTCGACCAGTTTGAGGTCACTCTCCTCGACGCTCATGGGTGATCACAAACCGGCGAGCTTAAAACCCAGCCTGTCGCGATAGACCAACGCCTGAGGGAAAAGTTCGACAATTCCCGCGCCGGGATGATTAAACGTGAATTTGCGCACACGCCCGGGATTCTAACAGCGGTACCGGACCGCGTTAGCGCTTGGCATGCGAGTAGGCGGTAATCCGTTCGATCAGCGCCGCCAGGTGCTCAGGCGGACGTTCCTGGCCCAAGCAATAGGCATAAATCACCGGATCCTGGGTTTCCAGCAGACCTTGGAACGCTCGCTGCTCCTCGGCCGGGGCTGAGCCATAGCGCTCATCCACATAGCGCGTCAGCAAAATATCGAGCTCTTTCATTCCCCGGCGGCAACGCCAACGCAATTTCCCGACGTCAACCGTCATCAATGACGCCGATGGACCATCATTTGCTTGATTTCGCCGATCGCCTTGGCCGGATTCAAGTCCTTGGGGCAGGCCTCGGTGCAATTCATGATGGTATGGCAGCGATAGAGACGGAACGGATCTTCGAGATTATCCAGGCGCTCACCCGCCGCCTCGTCGCGGCTGTCCACGATCCAGCGATACGCGGCCAACAGAGCCGCAGGCCCCAGATAGCGATCGCTGTTCCACCAATAGCTCGGGCAACTCGTGGAACAGCAGGCGCAAAGTATGCAAGCCGAGGGACGGTCCACCTTTTCCTGGTCCTCTTTGGACTGCAGCCGCTCGCCGTCGGGCGGCGGCGGCGTGCGGGTCTGCAGCCACGGCTTGATCGAAGCGTACTGGGCGTAGAAATTGGTGAGATCGGGCACCAAATCCTTGATGACCGGCAAGTGCGGCAGCGGATAGATCCTGATGTCGTGTTTGACATCGGCGCAGGCGCTGATGCAGGCCAGCGCATTCTTGCCGTCGATATTCATGGCGCAAGAACCGCAGATCCCTTCGCGGCATGAGCGGCGAAAGGTGAGCGTCGTATCGATCTCGTTCTTGATCTTGATGAGCGCGTCCAGCACCATCGGGCCGCAGTGGTCCATATCGACTTCGTAGGTGTCGAGCCGCGGATTTTCCTTCACGTCCGGATCGAAACGGTAGATCTTGAAAACGCGGACATTGTTCGCGCCGGCGGGCGCTTTATGGACACGGCCGTCCTTGCGTATCTTGGAATTGGGCGGCAGAAAGAACTCAGCCATCGATGCTCCTCAATAGGTCCGCGCTTTGGGGGGGATCGATTCGACCTCGTCGGTCAAAGTATTCAAATGCACCGGCCGATAGTCGAAGCGGCTGGCGCCGGCGGAATCGACCCAGCAAAGCGTGTGTTTCAACCATTTTTGATCATCCCGATTGGGGAAATCCTCACGCGCCTGCGCGCCGCGGCTTTCGGTGCGATTCTCGGCCGAATGCAGCGTTGCCACCGCCTGCCCCAATAAATTGTCCAGCTCCAACGTCTCGATGAGATCGCTGTTCCACACCAAGGAGCGATCGGCGACTTTAACGTCGGCGAACGACGCGAAAACCTCGGCCAGCTTTTGCTTGCCCTCATTCAAGGTCTCTGCGGTGCGAAACACGGCGGCATCGCTCTGCATGACGCGCTGCATGTTCAAGCGAATATCGGCCGTGCGCTGCGAGCCCTTGGCATGGCGAAGTTTATCCAGACGCTCGACGGAAGCCGCCCCTGCATCTGCTTTGAGCGCGCGATGCGCTGTGCCCGGTTTCAACACGCGCGCGCAATGCTGTGCCGCTTCGCGGCCGAACACCACCAGGTCGAGCAGCGAGTTGGACCCCAGGCGGTTCGCACCGTGCACCGAGACGCATGCTGCCTCACCGACCGCCATGAGGCCGGGCACCAAACTCTCGCCGCTGCCCGTGCGTGTCAGTGCTTCCCCCTGGACGTTGCAAGGGATGCCGCCCATGTTGTAGTGGACCGTGGGCAGCACCGGTATCGGCTCTTTGTTGACATCCACGCCGGCGAATATTCGGGCGGTTTCCGCGATGCCGGGCAATCGCTCCTTGATCACCGCGGGACCCAAGTGTTCCAAATGCAGGTGGATATGATCCTTGAGTTTGCCGACGCCGCGTCCCTCGCGAATCTCAATGGTCATCGAACGGCTGACGACATCGCGGGACGCCAAGTCCTTCGCGTTCGGCGCATAGCGCTCCATGAACCGCTCGCCCGCCGAATTGGTCAGGTATCCGCCCTCGCCGCGAGAGCCTTCAGTGATCAGGCAGCCGGCCCCATAGATGCCCGTGGGGTGAAATTGAACGAATTCCATGTCCTGCAAGGGCAGTCCGGCGCGCAGCGCCATGCCCCCGCCGTCGCCCGTGCAAGTATGCGCCGACGTGCATGAAAACCAGGCTCGACCGTAGCCGCCGGTGGCCAATATGACTTGGTGCGCCCTGAACCGGTGCAGCGTGCCATCGGACATGTCGAGCGCCACCACGCCCCGGCACTCGCCATTTTCCATAATGAGGTCGAGCGCGAAGTATTCGATGAAGAAATTGGCCTCGTGTTTCAAGGACTGTTGATACAGCGTATGCAGCATGGCATGACCGGTACGATCCGCCGCGGCGCAGGTTCGCTGAGCAATTCCCTTGCCGTAATGCGTCGTCATGCCGCCGAAGGGCCGCTGATAAATGCGCCCATCCTCGGTGCGCGAAAACGGCACGCCGTAATGTTCGAGTTCAATGACCGCGGCCGGCGCCTCCTTGCACATGAATTCGATGGCGTCTTGGTCGCCCAGCCAATCGGAGCCCTTGACCGTGTCGTACATATGCCAGCGCCAGTCATCGGCGCCCATGTTGCCGAGCGCTGCCGAAATTCCTCCCTGCGCCGCGACCGTATGACTGCGCGTCGGAAACACCTTGGTCAAGCACGCCGTCGACAGTCCGGCTTCGGCCAAACCGAAGGTGGCGCGCAGTCCCGCCCCGCCGGCGCCGACGACGACCACGTCGTAGGTGTGATCGACGAACTTGTAGTCGCTCATAGCTGGGAGAATCCGAAGGCGACGCGCAAGATGGCAAATATTCCGGCGCCGCCGGCCAAGACGTACAAAAATCGCAGCGCCATCAGACTCAAAACCTTCATGCCGCTCGAGGTCACGTAATCCTCGACAATCACCTGGGTGCCCAAATAAGAATGGTAGGTGAGCACCGCAACCAGCAACACCGCCAAGAATCCCGTGATGGGCACCGAGAGCCAAGTGTGTACGGTTTCATAGTCGAGGCCCGGCAACGTCAGCAAAGAAAACAAGAACCATAGCGTCAATGGAATCAGCGCCACCGCAGTGACCCTTTGAGCCCACCAATGCGTGGTGCCGTCTTTGGCAGACCCCAGACCCAACACGCGGCTCAAAGGGCTTCGCAGACTCATGATAGGCGCGGCCAAACCCAGGCCGCCACGCACAGAGTCAATGCGAGCGCACCGAGCACAGCGGCCCAACCGCTCGCATGCCGCTGGGTACGCTCGAATCCTCGCCCCGCATCCCAGAACAAATGGCGAACGCCGTTCAGCAGGTGAAACAAAAATGCGAACGTCCAGCCGAGCAGAACGGTGAGCCCGATCGGGCCGCTGAAAAATCGCGCGGCCGAGACATAAGATTCCGGACCGCCCGCCAAGGACACGAGCCAATAGCTCAAGGCAACGAGACCCAACGCCAGCGCGGCGCCGGTGACCCGGTGCAAAATCGACAGCGTGTTGCCGATCTGCCAGCGGTAGATTTCGGCGTGCGGCGAAGTCGGACGGGGGCGTGCGGGCATCAGTTAAAAATCGATGCAGCGGCCACGGAGTTCCCAATCGCCAAAGCGCGTCGGCTCAGGGCCTTCGCGTCCGCCAATCTCGGGCGGCGCTTTCGCGGCAGGAGCCGGCGCAGCCTCTGCGGGCGGCGTTACAGGCATGGAATCTTCGGAAGTCGGCGTCACCATGAAAGTTTGCCAGAAAATAGGGGCAAACGGTGTACTGACAAGGGCTTGACATCGCGGGCGCCGCACCCATCCTATATACGATGACCATCACCTCAGTCTCATCCGGCCGCTTAACGCACTTGGGAGTTTTGCGATTTACCGGTGCGGATGCGCTGCCCTTCCTGCAGGGTCAGGTATCGAACGATACGCAGCGGCTGACTGAGAACGCGCCGCTGTTGGCTGCCTACTCCAGTGCGCAGGGCCGCGTGCTGGCACTCATATATCTGTTGCCCCATTCGAGCGGGGTGATTGCAATTCTGCCGCGCGAAATCCTAAAGACGACGATGGAGCGCATGCGCAAGTTCATTCTGCGCGCAAAAGTGCAGATTGAAGATGCCGGCGACTCGCTCGCGGTGGCGGGTCACGTCGGGGGGATGCCGCAGCCGAGCACCGGTTACACCGAAATTGACGGTGTCGGCGTTGCCCCGGTGGGTCACGACAAGAATCGCCATTGGCTCATCGGCGCTGCGGAAAAACTTCCGTCCAGCGGCGATGCCGCAGAGGCTAAACGAGTTGAGGACGAATGGCGCCTCGCAGACATTCGCGCCGG
>DATHFW010000099.1:0-5609 GCA_035317945.1 Steroidobacteraceae bacterium
CAGGGCGTGGGCGGCGCTTATGACGTGGGCAAGCCCATGCTGGAGGCACTGCGCCGGTGCGGCCCATCCCGCATTGCACCTCGTCGAATATCAAAATCGCGCCCACCTCATCGCAACGCCGGCGCAGTGCCTCCAGCATGGGCTTGCCCACGTCATAAGCGCCGCCCACGCCCTGGATCGGCTCGACGATCACGGCCGCGGTCTCGCGGTCGACGTGCTGCTCGACGGCGCCCGGGTTGTCGCGCGGCGTGAAGCGCACATCGAACGGGGTGCGCGGAAAGCCGTACCATTTCTCGAGCGCGCCCCAGGTGACGGCGCCGGCAGCAGCGGTTCTGCCGTGAAAACTCTGCTCGAGCGCGACGGCCTTGCTGCGTCCGGTGATTTTGAAGGCAAGCTTCAACGCATTTTCGTTGGCTTCGGCGCCGCTGTTGATCCAGAAGACGGTATCGAGGCTCAATCCGACGAACTTGGCCAGGCGCGCGGCGGCGCGTTCGCGAATGACCATCGGCAGCGCATTGGTTTGGAATGCCATCTGCCGCGCCTGGCGCTCGAGCGCTGCCAGCCAGCGCGGATGTCCGTAGCCCAAACCCGCGACGGCGTGGCCGCCGTAAAAGTCCAAAATCTTACGGCCGTCCCGCGCGTACAGCCACACACCCTCGCCGTGTGCCACCTCGATGGGATACTGCGCAAACACCTGAGCGAGGTGGCTCGCATGCGCCGCGGCCGTAGGATTAATCGCTGCCATACTTTTTAAGTCCATCCGGGTGCGGGCGTGGTCAGTCCGGTCGTCTCGGCGATGCCCAATAACCGGTTCATCCATTGCACGGCGCCGCCGGCGGCGCCTTTGTTGAGATTGTCGAGCACCGACATCACGGCAATGGAATTACCGTTGGTCACGGCGCTCAAGTTCGAATAGTTGCTGGTGACGACATCTTTGACGCGCGGCGCCGCATCGCCAACCCGCACGAACGGGCAGTCCCGGTAGTAGGCCTTGAGCGCTTCCAGCGCCTGTGCCGTGGAGATGGAATTCTTCAAGCTGGCTTGCACGGTGACGTGGATGCCGCGCGCAAAGGGACCGGAATGCGGTACAAAATTAAAATCGGCCTCGATGCCGGTCGCCAGTTTTGCGCAGGCGGTGATCTCCGGCACATGACGATGACTGAGCGCGCCATAGCTGTAGAAATCGCTGTGGCGATGCGGATGATGGGTGCCCTCGGCCGGTTTGCGGCCGGAGCCGGTGCTGCCGGTGATGCCGGTGACAAACAGACGCGTGTCGGTCAATCCCAACGCCAGCAGCGGCACGCTGGCGAGCAGCGTCGCGGTCGCGAAACAGCCGGGGTGCGCGACATGCGGCGTCGGCGACTTCTGCAGGTGCTCAGGCACCGCGCAGGTGAACTCGCGAATTCTCGCAGGCGCGCCGTGCGCATGCTTGTACACCGCTTCGTAGGCGGCCTGGCTCGAATAGCGAAAATCCGCCGAGATGTCGACGCAATGCACGCGGCTGCCTGCCGCCGCTGCCGCCGCCAGAAGACGATCGACAATGGCGGCAGAAACGCCATGCGGCGCGGCGGAGAACAACGCCGACACCGGTGAGCGGCGAATCACGTCATGAACCTCATCCGCACTTGCGAATTTCAAATCCGGATACGCGCTGCGCAAATGTTCGAAGGCACCCGCGACCTGAGCGCCGGGCTGGCTGTCGGACAGCACCGCGGCGACTTTGAGTTGCGGATGGCCTGCGATCAGGCGCAAAAGCTCGCCGGCCACATAGCCGGTACCGCCCAGCACGATGGCCGGCGTCGGCGCGTTCATTCGCCGACGACCTTGGACTCGCGCACATTGCGCAGTCCCAAGGAGGCGATGATGTGATCGCCCAAGTCCGCAGGATGGCTGATCGCATTGAACGCCTCGACGTTCATCTGCTCGCGAATGATTTCGATGCCCACTTGATTGTCGGTCGCGGGCCCGGTTACCACGCAGGGCTCGATGCCGAATCGCTCGCGCAACAACTTGACCCCGCCCCAAGCGGCGACCGGATCATTCGCCGACAGCACCACCGCGGTCAGCGCCGCCTTGATGTCCGTCTGGCGCAAAATGGATTCCACGCCGTAGGTACCCAGCAGGCCATCGCCCAATTCGAACACAATGGCATCCGGCCGGCCGGCCGCCATTTCCGTGAGCATGGTTCGCGTCAACGCGGGTCCGCATTTCTCGGTCGTGGTCACGATCCCTAGGTCCGTGAACAGCATGGTGCGCCGGGCACCGGAGTCCTCGAAGGCCATGATGTCGCGGCGCAGCGAAACACCGGTCGCCTTGAAAGCATCCACCACCAATCCGCGATGGCGCATGCGCGCGATGATGGCGGATGCGGCCGCGGTTTTACCGGCCTCCATGCAGGTGCCGGCGAGCGCCACCACCGGTACGCCGCGAGCATCGAGCGCAGCCTCGTAGTTCAAGGGTGCATAGCCGACCTTGGCGGGGACGCCGATGCGCTCGCCCAGGTACGGAAAGGTCAATACGGTGCCCAACACTTTGCAGTCGAACGGTTTGCCCTTGTCCTGGGTGGCCGAATCGCAGATGCCGAGCACCCCGCCGATATTCAGCATTTGAATGACATCGCCCGGTTTGAGCGTTGCCGGAATATGGCCCGAGTAGCCGAACAGCGCCTTGCGATGGCCCAAGGCGCCGACCACGATGTCGCCGCGCACGATCTTTGCCATGCGGCCGCTGGTGAGCTCCAGGGTGTTGTAGTTCGCCTTGTTGTTGAGAATCTCGACCACCAACACCAAGCCCTCTTCGCAGGGGATGTCCGCCGCGATGCGCAGTTCGTGCGACAGGCCGCAGGCCTGCGTCACCGAGGCGATTTTGTCGACCATCATGGTGCGCATGATGTTCATGATTTGCTTACCTCTGCCCCCGCGCGTTTGTAGAACACGCCGCTCAGCGCCAGCATTTTCGAGTAACCCAAGGCATCGGTCGGCGTCCATTCGCCCGCCGACTCGCCATACACGCCCTTGGAGGCGGCCATCAACGAATACGGAGACGTCACGCCCTCGACGAACACGGATCCGGGCCGGAACAGTACCTTTACCTCGCCGCTGACCCGCGCTTGTGAGGACATCAATAGCGCTTCGATATCGCGGCAGACGGGATCCAAGTGCTGACCTTCATGCACCAAGTCGCCGTACGGCTGTGCGACCGTTTCCTTGATGCGCGACTGCCTGCCCGTCAGCACCAGTTTCTCCAACTCGCGATGCGCGGTCAGCAGCACCTCCGCAGCGGGGGCTTCGAAGGCAACACGGCCCTTGGTGCCGATCACGGTATCGCCCAGGTGGATGCCGCGTCCGATACCGAAGGGGCCCGCCAGCGTTTCGAGCGCTTCGATCACGGCCACGGCCGATAGGCGCTTGCCGTCGAGCGTGTCCGGCACGCCTTGCGTAAATCCAATGGTGTGCCGCTGCGGCGATTGCGGATGCGTAAAGGCATCTTTCGACAGCACCCAGGCATCGTCGGGAATGCTGCCTTGCGAGGTGAGCGTTTCCTTGCCGCCGATGGTGACACCCCACAGACCGCGATTCACCGAGTACGCGGCACCGAAGGGCGGCACCGGCAGATTGTGTTCCTCGAGGTACTTGAGCTGTTCGGGCCGTTTGAAGGCACGGTCGCGCACCGGCGCGATGATCTCCAATTGCGGCGCCAGGGTGCGCAGAGCCACTTCGAAGCGCACTTGATCATTGCCCGCGGCCGTGCAGCCATGAGCGACCATCTGGGTGTTGAGCGATATGGCCATGTGCGCAATCGTCTGCGCCTGCAACACGCGCTCGGCGCCGACGCACAGCGGATACACATTGCCGCGGCGAACATTGCCCATGATCAAAAATTTCAGCACCTGATCAAAATACGCCGCCCGTGCGTCAATCAGATGATGTTCGATGGCGCCCAACAGCACCGAGCGCTCCGCCAAGGATTGCGCCGCGTCGGCATCGATGCCGCCGGTGTCGACCGTCACCGTGATCACCGGGCGCTGATAGGTTTCTTTCAGCCAAGGAACGCAAAAAGAGGTGTCGAGGCCGCCGGAAAAGGCCAAGAGAATGGGCTCAGCGCCCTGTCGAGCAGTGGATGTCATGGGTATTTAGCGTCCGAAGATAGCGAGCAGGCGACGCTCCAGCTTGCGCTGTTCGGCGGCGCCGGCGGTGGCGATGAATATCGTGTCATCGCCGGAAATGGTGCCGACCACCTCCGGCCATTTAGCGGTGTCGATGGCCACGGCAACGCTTTGCGCCGAGCCGATCGTCGTCTTCAATATGGTCAAGTTGGTGCCGGCCGAGAGGCGGGCGCTGACGAATTGCTTGAGGGCGGGAAAATCGTTCCTGGGCTGCATCGCCGTCTCCGGCAGCACGTAACGGTCGCCCATTTTTGCGACGCCCAATTCGCGCAGATCCCGGCTCACGCTGGATTGCGTGGCGATGTGGCCCAATTTGCGCAACAGGTCCACCAATTCGGTCTGACGGCCGACCGTCTGTTCGCGAATGATTTTCGCGAGCAGGGTGCGGCGCGCCGGCGCGGTGGAGTGTTCTGGCTCAGATCTCAGCATTTCTGACTCTTGCATAAAATCCCAGGCATCTTGCATAAAAATGCAGAGGCTGTCAAGCCGAGGGCGCACGGAACGGGGCCAGGGCGCAGCGAGCAGCGCTACGGGATCTCACCGGCTCGGAGTTGCGGCCCAACCTTGCTTGCGCGCAGCGATTTCACCGGCTTGATCCAGCGGCTCGCCGTCAATAGATTCTTCGACGACCGCCCTGACTGCCGGGGCGATGCCAGAGGCTGCCGGGCGAAAGTTCGAAGAGTTGGGTGCGGCGGGTGTTTGCGCCAACACCTTGATCTTCCAGCCATCAGCCTCATGGCAGGCGAGTCCAGAACTTGCGTGCGCACCTGTCACCGAAAACGTCCGACAGAAATCTCCCGTTTTGGCGCGAAAGCTCAAGCCCGTGATCGCAACCAATCCCGGCGAGCGGTCTTCCGACAGCTGATTGGATAGGGCCTCCGCGAGTCCCACGCCGGCGATCAGTTCGCCGCTCGAGTTGGTCTTCACCCATGAATTGGAGCCATGCCAGCCCAGGTAACCCACCGCAACACCCACCAGGACGCTCGCGGCCATGGCAACCGGTTGCCAGCTTCGCCGGCGCCCCGGTGCATCAACCGCCGCCCTTCGAGCACTGGCCATATCGACGACATTGCCCGCGCGTGCTGCGTCGTGTCCGCGCGCCGCGTCAATCAGGCGCTGCGGCACCGGCTCATCCAGAACCGCTGAGAATGCCCCCTGCAGGGTTTCGCGCAGGGCGCGATGCTCCTCGACGCGGCGGCGAATCTCCGGATCATCCCGCATGGCCGCTTCGATGATCGCGCGAGTTGCCGCGTCGACTTCACCGTCCGCGTAGGCCATTAGCGTTTCGTCCGACACGCTCATGAACGATCTCCTTGCGGCGGCCGCAACAGGGCGGCAAGCGCCTCGCGTCCGCGTGCCAACCGGCTGGTCAACGTTCCGATGGGCACCTCGAGAACCTCCGCCGCATCCTTGTAGGCCAAGCCTTCCACCAACACCAGGCTCA
>DATHFW010000100.1:0-6026 GCA_035317945.1 Steroidobacteraceae bacterium
CGCCGCAGAGCATGGAAGCGCAGGTCGCCGACCTCGACGCGATTCGCAGTGCGCTCTCTCTCGACCGCATCGCCGTATTGGGCGACTCCTACGGCGGCATGATCGCGATGGCCTACGCTGCGGCTCACCCCGAGCACGTCTCCCGTCTCATCCTCTCCGACTCCGCCGCGCCCTCCTGGAAAACCATGGTTCATCTGCTGCCCCAGGTTTTTCCGGACCGCGAGGAGCAAGGCGACGCCGAAACGAAAAGACTGGCGGCCGATCCCGAGGCCGCAGCGCAGGCCGGCCTGGTCAATCACATGCGCATGTGTTTCTACTCGCCCGAGAAGCGCGATGCCTATGTGTCGCACATGGGCGATATTGGCTTCGTCCCTGCGGTCGGGCGCGCCGTCCAGCAGGCCACCGAGAATCTCGATCTCACGCCCAAGCTCGCGGATTTTCACTTCCCGACCCTGGTCATCACGGGCCGCTACGACATGAACGTCGCTCCCCTGACGGCGTGGCGCATGGCGCACGCCATCCCCGGCGCGCAAATCGTTTTTTTCGAGAAAAGCGGGCATCTTCCGGCCTATGAAGAGCCCGAGAAGTATCTGAAAGTTCTCGAGACCTTCTTGGCGACGGACAGGACAACGTTGCGGAAGGCCAAGCACCCCAAAGCTGGCGAACCTTCGGGTTGAGCCTGAGCGCTGCCGCGTCGTCGGGGCCTGCACGCTTGAAAACGACGATAATGAAGCAATGTAGAAGGACACATCAACATGAACAGTCGCTGCATTGTCGCCGCATCCATCATGGCTCTGCTCTTGCCGTTCACATCCAAGGGCAGCGGTGAGGTTGGCGGCTACGCGAATCTGGTGCGGCGGGTTGCGCCCAGCGTCGTCACCGTCGTGGTCGAAGAGAAACAGATCAGCGCGGGTCAACGCGCGGCAGAACACGCGTCTGCGGCGAATACCAACGACATCGGTGATCTCATCCGGCGATTGCTCACCGGCGGTATCGGGGGAGACCAAAGACCCACCGGGTCGCTGGGGTCTGGTTTTGTCATTCGTGCCGATGGGCTCATTGTCACGAACCGGCACGTCGTCAATGGTGCCCTCAAAATTCGGGTTCATTTGCCGGACGGTCGTGACCTCCCGGCAAAACTGTTGGGAGCCGACGCGGTCACCGACATCGCGCTGCTCAAGGTCAATGTTGCCAACCTGTCCGCGCTGCGCTTGGGCACCTCGCAATCCATCTCGGTGGGAGATCCGGTTATCGCCATCGGCAATCCGTTCGGATTGGGCCAATCGGTGAGCGCCGGCATCATCTCTGCACGAGGCCGCACGCTGGAAGATGATCCTTACATCGACTTCCTGCAAACGGACGCTGCGATCAATCACGGCAATTCCGGCGGCCCTCTGATGTCGCCGGAGGGCATCGTGGTAGGCGTGACATCGGCCATTTTCTCTCCGAGCGGCGGTTCCGTCGGATTGGGCTTCGCCATTCCTGCTGAAACGGTTTCCTCCGTGATCAGCCAACTCGAGACCAAAGGCCGCGTGGAGCGGGGTTATCTTGGTATTTCGGCGCAGGAGCCGACGCCGACCATGGCCAAGGCACTGGGCATGAAAACACCGGCGGGCGCCTTGATCACCTCGGTGGATCCGGCGGGACCCGGATCGGGTGCTTTCGCGCCCGGCGATGTGCTGCTCGCCATCGGCTCGAACCACGTCACCTTCAAGAGCTTGGGCAAGGTGATGGCGCGATTGCCGCCCGACGCCCTGGTCACCATGACCCGGCTGCGAGGGGGCAAATCAGAATCCATTGCGGTAAAAGTGGGGCGTCTGCCGGATCCTCCCTCGGACCCAGCGCTCAACGGCGACCAGGACACGTGGGTGCCTGCGCTTATGTTGGGCGTGGCCAAAACCACGGAGCAGATCCGAAAAGCCATCAAAGCCGCCGACGAGCCGAGCGGACTCATCGTGACGCAACTGCGGCCGGCGGGCGCCGGCGCCGTGGCGGGCTTAAGGGTGGGCGATCTCGTGACGCATGTCGGCAGTAAGCAATTGGTGGACGCGAAGGATATCGTCGGCGTTGCGGCGCCGAGCCCGCAGGCGCCGCTACTGATTCGATTCGTGCGGGACGGTGCCCCCACGTTCGTCGCGCTGACGGGTGAAGCGGAGCTCTAGGCGGCGACGCGCCCAACCGGCAGCTCAGCGCTTAACGAAGATTTTTGTCACGAGAGTTGCCAATCGGCCCCAGGGGGGTCCGAGCCGCTCGAACACATTGACGAAGCCCACTTTGTAAACGGCTCTCGCATGACTCAAGCGCAGAAAACCGTCGCGGCCGTGATAGGCCCCGGTGCCGCTCGGCCCGATGCCGCCGAACGGCAGCGCATCCTGGGCGATATGCAGCAGCGTTCCATTGAGTGTCACGCCGCCCGATAGCGCGCGGTCCAGAACCTTGGCTCGGCTCTGGGCGTCATTGGTGAAGCAATACAGCGCCAACGGCCGCTCGCGCGCCGCGACGAAAGACAGCGCGTCCTCGAGGCTCTCGTAGGGGACTACGGGCAGGATTGGTCCGAAGATTTCTTCGCGCAGCAGAATGCCGTCATGCGGCGCGCCGATGACAACGGTCGGTGGGAATTTACCGGCCGCCAGACAGTCGGGCTCGCCGTGCGAGAGAATGGCGGCGCCGCCCAACCTGGCTTCATCGAGCGCTCGCGTCAGCCGTTCGCGCTGGCGAGCGAGCAGGATGCCGCTGTAGTCGGCATTCGCGGCCACCGTGGGATAACTGCGTTTAACCTGCTCCATGATGAGCTGCGCAAATGCGTCGCACTGCGCCGCGGGGATCAGTACATAGTCCGGCGCGATGCACGTTTGTCCGGCGTTCAAGAATTTCCCGAAGGCGATGCTGCGCGCGGCCTTGTCGAGAGGGTAATCGGCGCAAACGATGGCCGGTGACTTGCCTCCCAGCTCGAGCGTCACGGGCGTGAGATTCGCGGCCGCGGCCTGCATCACCTGCTTGCCCACCGCGGTGGAACCGGTGAAGAGCAGGTGGTCGAAGGGCAGGCTCGAAAAGATGCGCGCTGTTTCGACATCGCCGGTCACCACGGACACCTGGTGCGCATCGAATCGTTGCGCGATGAGATCGCGCAGCAACGAAGAAAAATTCGGCGTGAGATCCGCAGGCTTGAGCATGACTCGATTGCCGGCCGCGATGGCATCCACCAGCGGCGCGAGACTGAGCAACAGCGGATAATTCCACGGCGATATGATGCCGATGACCCCGAGCGGCTCGAATCGAACCCAGGCTCGCGCCGGCTGAAAGGTCAGTTCCACCGGCCGCCGCTGCGGCTTCATCCAAGAAGCGAGCTTGCGGCGCGCGTGCCGGATCGCGTTCAAGGTCGGGACGATTTCCAACAGCTCGGTTTCCGCGACGGCACGGACGCCGTAATCCTCCGAGATCGCCCGTGTGATCGCGGCGCCATGGCTTCGCACCAGATCACGCAGTTTGTCGAGCGACTGCAGCCGTTGACTTAAGGTGGGCGCCGTTTGATTGCGGGACGCAAGCCGTTGCCCATCGAAGATCGCACGGACGGCTGGCGCGTTCACCTCAAGGACTAGACGTCTAGATTCGACACATTCAATGCGTTCTTCTCGATGAATTCGCGCCGCGGTTCCACCGCATCGCCCATCAGAGTGGTGAATATATCGTCGGCCGCCACCGCATCCTCGATGCGCACCTGCAAGAGCCGGCGCGTTTCAGGATTGATGGTCGTGTCCCAAAGCTGATCGGCGTTCATCTCGCCCAAGCCCTTGTAGCGCTGGATGCTCTGGCCTTTCTTGGCTTGTTCGAACAGCCAGGTCTTGGCCACTTTGAAGCTGGCGACCTCTTGGCGGTCTTCGCCGCGCTGAATGTAAGCGCCGGGACCCATCAGGTCGCTCAAAGTTTGTCCGAGCTCGGCAATGCGCAGGTATTCGGCGGAATCGAAAAATTCGCGCGGGATGTGTTTGGCGGAACTCAATCCATGCTCGAAGCGCTTCAAGTCGATGCGATGGCCGCCGGCCGGCATCGTCTGCACGGTAACGCTGTACTGCCGCGACACATCATCCAAGCCATTGAGACGGCCTTCCAAATTCCGGCACCAATCGCGCAGTGCGTCGATGCGATCGAACGCCTCGGGCGTGAGCGTCGGCACGTACAGCAGCTGCTCGAGGAAGCGCCCGTCGTAACGGCGCGCCCAGCGCGCGACAATGGCTTCCACCTCGACATATTTGCGCATCAGCGTCTCGAGTCCCAACCCGGATAGCGGCGGCGCGTCGGCATTGACGTGCAGGGCCGCGTCTTCGATGGCGGTATTCAAGAGCAATGCGCTGAGTTCGAAATCGTCCTTGACGTAAGTTTCCTGCTTGCCTTTCTTCACTTTGTAAAGCGGCGGCTGGGCAATGTAGATGTGCCCGCGCTCGATGAGTATGGGCATCTGCCGATAGAAGAACGTCAGCAGCAACGTTCGTATGTGACTTCCGTCGACATCGGCATCCGACATTAAAATTATGCGGTGATAGCGCAATTTATCGACATTGAAATCATCGCGCCCAATGCCGCAACCGAGCGCGGTGATCAGCGTGCCGACTTCCGCAGACGCCAGCATTTTATCGAAGCGCGCTTTTTCGACGTTGAGGATCTTGCCCTTGAGCGGCAGGATGGCTTGCGTGCGCCGATCGCGGCCTTGCTTCGCGGAGCCGCCGGCGGAGTCACCCTCGACCAGGAACATTTCCGACAGTGCCGGATCTTTTTCCTGACAGTCCGCCAACTTGCCGGGCAGCCCGGCGATATCGAGCGCGCCTTTGCGCCGCGTCATCTCGCGCGCCTTGCGCGCGGCTTCGCGCGCATAGGCTGCTTCGAGAATCTTGTTGACGATGGCCTTCGCTTCTTGCGGATGCTCCAACAAAAATTCCTCGAGGCGGCCGGCAACGGCGGATTCCACCACGCCTTTGACTTCGGACGAGACCAGCTTGTCTTTGGTCTGCGAAGAAAACTTGGGGTCGGGTAATTTCACCGAGAGAATCGCGGTCAATCCTTCGCGCGAATCGTCACCGGTGGTCTGAATCTTTTCCTTCTTCGACGCCAATTCTTTTTCGATGTAGTTGTTCAGCGTGCGCGTCAATGCCGCGCGATATCCCGCAAGGTGAGTGCCGCCGTCTTTCTGCGGAATGTTGTTCGTATAGCAATACATGCTCTCTTGGTACGAATCATTCCACTGCATCGCGACTTCCACTTGCGTATTGCCGTCGCGAGTCTGAAACCACAACACCGAATCATGAACCGGGGTCTTGCTGCGATTCAGATGCGTGACGAACGCTTTGAGGCCGCCCTCGTGCTGAAACACTTCGGACTTCTCGTCGCGCTCATCGACCAGCTCGATGCGCACGCCGGAATTGAGAAACGACAACTCGCGCAGCCGCTTGGCCAGCGTGTCGTAGTTGAACGAGATGTGCGTGAAGATCTGCGAGCTCGGTTTGAATCGAATCGTGGTGCCATGCTCGGTGGTGTCGCCGATGGCCGCGAGCGGCGCCTGCGGTTCGCCCAAGCGATATTCCTGACGGTGCAATTTACCGTCGCGGCGAATGAGCAACTCCAAAAAATCCGACAGCGCATTCACGACCGACACACCGACGCCGTGCAAACCGCCGGATACCTTGTAAGAGGTGTCATCGAATTTACCGCCGGCATGCAGCACGGTCATGATGACCTCCGCGGCCGAGCGACCTTCCTCGGCGTGGATATCCACAGGGATGCCACGGCCGTTGTCATAGACGGTCACGGATTCATCGGCATGGATGGTGACGACAACGCGATCGCAGTGGCCGGCAAGCGCCTCATCGATGGCGTTATCCACAACCTCAAACACCATGTGATGCAGGCCGCTGCCGTCGTCGGTATCGCCGATATACATTCCGGGCCGTTTTCTAACTGCGTCGAGGCCCTTTAAGACTTTGATTTTGCTTGAATCGTATACGTTGTCTTGGGCCATGCTCGATCCTGAATCG
>DATHFW010000101.1:0-9139 GCA_035317945.1 Steroidobacteraceae bacterium
TGAACCGGCGTCGCGGGGTCCACCGACTGTTCATCCAGGCAGATCTGATGCGGTATGAAGGAGCGCTCGTTGAAGGTCCAAAGCAATTCGTCCAGCGCCTTCGCATCGGCCAGCGTGTCGTTGACGATGACAATTTTCAAATCCTTCAGATAGGCTTTTTCGGTCAGGCGGCAGGCAAAGGCCCAACGCTGTTTGGCGGCGGCGCTTTTCAGGACATAGAAATCGACGCGCTCCGTCATGACGCCTTGATGCGATGAACCAGAAAATCGACCAGCAGGGGAACAGGCCGGCCGGTGCTGCCCTTTTGCGCGCCGCTGAGCCACGCCGTCCCGGCCACGTCCAGGTGAGCCCAGGCCAGATCTTTGGCGAATTTGCCGAGGAAGGACGCGGCGGTGCAGGCGCCGCCCTCGCGTCCGCCGACATTGGCGATATCCGCGAAGTTGCTCTTGAGCTGATCGACGTATTCCTCGCCGATCGGCAAGCGCCACGCACGATCGTCCGCGCGAATGCCGGCGGACTCCAAGGCCTGCGCCAACTCGGGCGTATTGCTCATCAAGCCGCTGACATGATTACCCAGAGCGACAATGCAGGCACCCGTCAAGGTGGCGACATCGATCACCGCAGCCGGCTTGTAGCGGCGGCTGTAGGTGATGGCATCGCACAAGACCAATCTGCCTTCGGCGTCGGTGTTGAGAATTTCGACGGTCTGGCCTGACATGGTGGTGACGATGTCGGCCGGCTTCACGGCGCTGCCGCTCGGCATGTTTTCGCAAGCCGCGACGATCGCCACGACATTCATGGGCAGCTTCAGCTCAGCGATGGCGCGCAAGGTGCCTAAGACGGTGGCGCCGCCGCTCATGTCGAACTTCATTTCGTCCATGGCGGGAGGATCCTTGAGCGAGATTCCGCCCGAATCAAAGGTAATGCCCTTGCCCACGAGACACACGGGCGCCATGTCCTTTCGGCCGCCCCGATATTCACACACGATGAGCCGCGGCGGCTCCTCAGAGCCTTTCGTGACCGCGAGGAAAGCACCCATCTTGAGCGCCTTGATGCCGCTTTCATCCAGCACCTTGGTTTTGATGCTCGAAAACTCTTTGGCCAACTGCAGGGCGCGGTTTCCCATGTACGTTGGCGTGCACACGTTGGGCGGCAGGTTGGCGAGGTCGCGCGCGAAGGCGAGACCGCTGCCGATGGCAACGCCGACGCGCAATCCCTGAGTCGCCGCTTTCGCCGTGCGGGCATCAGCCGCCGCGACGTTGATGGCGGTGAGGCGCCGCGCCTTTGGCTTCGGCGAAGTTTTGAGATCCGGGACTTTGTACGCCTGCGATGTGAATACTTCGGAAACCATGCGCGCGCGGTACAGCATGTCGAGCTCGGCAACCGGCTCCATGGCAAGGTACACGGCCGCGTCGCCCGCGCCTGTCTTGGCCAGCGCCTGCGCCGTGGACTGCAAGGCCTTGCGGTACTGTTTGCGGCCGAAACCTGCGCGAGACCCCAAACCGATCAGCAACAGACGCGAGGCGGCGGAACCTGAGGGCAGCGGCAGCATTAATGTGTCACCGAGCTTGGCGGCGAAGTCGCCGCTGCCCTGCAAATTGGTGATCATTCCTTGCAACTGCTTGTCGACTTGCCGCGCTGCGACGCCAAGATCCCCATTCTCATAGATGCCGACCACCGCGCAGCCCGACGGGGCGCGCGCTTTTGCATCGATAATCGCCATGAATTCCATATCTTAAACTCCGTTTTATCCAAAATCGTGGTGGGTGCTCATTAGCACAAATAGTTTACTAGATTATTGGGAAGGCTCTAAGCTGACGCCATGAAATGGACAGTGCAAAGATATGTGTTGCGCGAAGTCGTGCAAACATGGTTGGCCGTGACCGGTGTCCTGGTCGCCATCCTGGTGTCGAACCAGCTGTCCAGGGTGCTCGGGCAAGCTGCCGACAACCAATACGGCAGGGGTGTGGTGTTCGATTTGATCGCGCTTGGAGCGATCATGAACCTGTCGGTGATCGTGCCGGTGGGTCTATTGCTGGCGGTGGTGTTGACCTTGGGCCGCATGTACCACGACAGCGAGATGGCTGCGCTGCAGGCATGCGGCTTTGGGCCCGCCCGCCTGCTGGCGCCGCTGTTCTGCTTCGCAGCCGTCATTGCCGTAGGCTTAGGCTGGCTCGCGTTCGTACAGGTCCCGCGGGCCGACGGTCAGGTGCAGTTGCTGCGCCAATCAGCGCTCAAAGAGGCCCAATTCGGCCAATTGGATGCCGGCAGATTCCGAGGATTCAGCGGTGGCGACGCCGTTTTTTATGCGGAACGCGTCGACCAAGAGGGCGTGCTGCACAATGTGTTCGTGCAACGCGAGACGGCGGGACGAATCGAAGTTGCGCTGGCCGAAACTGCGACCTACTCAAAAGCGAGCTCGGACAGCATGCACTTGGTGACCCTGTTCAATGGCCGGCGTTACGAAGGCGTGCCGGGTCAGGACGATTTTCGCGTCATTGAATTCCGCGAGCACGGCATCCCAATTGCCACGCCGCAGGACATTCGCAGCTCCTTGGATCCGGATACCAAGCCGACGCGCCTGCTGTGGGGGTCGAGCGATCCTTCCGATATCGCGCAACTGCAATTCCGGGCATCTACACCACTTATGGCGCTTGTGCTCACCCTGGTCGCCGTGCCCTTGAGCAAACTGCGCCCGCGCCAGGGCCGCTATGCCCAAGTGGGCTTCGCCATCGTGGTGTACTTCGTCTACTCGAACTTGTTGTCGGCGTCGAAGATTTGGGTGGAGAAAAGCGACCTGCCGCCGGTGATCGGCGTGTGGTGGGTGCATGCTGCGGCACTGGCCCTGGGGCTGTATCTGGTGATGCGCGATGCGAGGAAGGCATGAACATTCTCGATCGATATCTGTATCGCACCGTGTTGATCTACACCTCGATGGCCATGGCCGTGCTGCTGGTGTTGGGCGCACTGGTGACATTCATCAGCCAGCAAGGCGACATCGGCGTCGGCAGCTATAGCGCGGCCGATGCTTTTTTATTCACGCTGCTCAACATGCCGCAACAGGCATTCGAGCTTCTGCCGATCGGGGCACTGATCGGTGCGCTGATGGGGCTCGGTCATCTGGCCTCGGGCAGCGAATTGGTGGTGACCAGGGCATCGGGCGTATCGGTTTGGCGCATTGCTTGGCCGGTGGGTCTTGCCGGTCTCACCCTCGCCCTGATCATGTTCGGCATCGGCGAGTACGCGGCGCCATCGATGGGGCAGTTTGCGAAGCGCGAAAAGACCATCAGCAAATTGGCCGATGTCAGTTTCGCCGGTACCAGCAGCGCATGGGTCAAGGACGGCAACCGAATCCTGCGCGTGCAAACGGGCGAAGTGGACCGAGCATTCGGCGGGGTGTCGGTGTTCGAACTGGATGGGCCGACGCGTTTGCGCTCGATCCAGCGCGCCGCCCGGATATCGGTGGCTGATCCCGGCCGCTGGAGCTTGCACAACGTGGCGACGTCGCGGTTCGAGAAGGACAAGATCGCCGGCGACATGGTCGGCGAACTGACCATTCAAACGGGCGTGCATCCGGAGTTTTTAGGGTTGGCGGCGACCGATCCGCAAATGTTGACGCTGCACGGACTTGCCTCCTATATCGATCATCTGCGGCGTAACAATTTGGAGACGGCGTCGTACGAAATTGGCTACTGGTCGCGGATCGCCAGGCTTTTTGCAGTGATCGTGGTGACCTTGCTGGCGCTGCCCTTTGTGTTCGGTCCTTTACGCACGACCGGTGCGGGGACCCGCACGGTGATCGGCGTGCTCTTGGGCGTGGTGTTCTTCCTCATCACGCGCACGGTTGAGAATGGCGGCCAGCTTTACAATCTCAACCCGGCGCTGGTCGGCTGGTTGCCGACGGCGGTCATCGGATTTTGCACGCTGGTCGCAATATCAAGAACGCGCTAGCCTCACGGCACCATGAATTTGATCGGTGGTTCGGATGGCCTGGGGTATAGGCAGCTTCAAGGCAACGAAGACCCAGTTGCCTTGAAGCTGCCTATACCCTAGTCCTTTCGCACTGGACCGCTCGACATCACGGTGCAAGAGGACAGCCCAACACCCGGTTAGCGTCGGTATCGTGATGCTGATCGGTTCGAGCATTCGTCAGGCTCCCTGGCGAGCGCTACACAACCGCTCAGCATCACCGCGCCGACAAACGCACGACTCGCGTCTTGGAAAACCGGTCATGCAGCGCCAGGTGATCGGGATCGACGTACAGCCACAGCACGCCCAGGGCCGCCGGCAGCCAAGCCAGCGCACCGAGGACCGCCCTCAAGACCGCGGCTTTCCATGTCAAGGGCCGGCCGGAATCACTCACCACGCGCAGGCGCCACGCGCGCATGCCTAAGGTTTGGCCGCTGCGCAGCCAATTGAGCAGGTAGTAGCCGGCAATCAGCAGCAGCAGGCCTGCGCGGTAAAGATAGACCCACGCACCGGCCGTGGCCGGCACCACTGCCTCGCCGTGGGTGAAGAAAAGCGCACCGCCGGTGTATATCATCAGCAGCGCTGCCAAGAGCAGAGCGTCGTACACAAGTGCCGCCAGCCGACGCCCGAATCCGGCGGGCGTGCCGCTGATCACGGCTTCGGCGCGGCTGCGGGCTTCTTGGCGCTGGGCGGCGGCGGCGGCGGTGGTTTCGGCACCAGCAACAGATCCAGTGGTCTAAAAATACCATCGTAGCGATAGCTCGCCATTTCGAAGGCGCGGCCGTTGGCCTTCGCGCTCAAAGCTGCATCTTTCGGTGCGGCCACCTTGATCCATCGTTTGTCGCCAATGACGGCGCCGGTAAAGGTGATCACGCTGCCATCGGCAAGCGTGACGGTCACGGTGGAGGGCTTGCTGAAATCAATGTCGCCGGCGGGGACCACATCCTCGACCGTGAGGTTGCTGAAGTGGGCGGGCGAGGGCGCCAGGGTTTGCGAATCCGCTGCCTGGCGTCCACTCGGCACGCCATCCAGCACGAATTTGTCCGCGGCCGGCGCGGGCGGTGGGTTCGCGGCCGACGCGGCGGTGTCTGGGCTGCCGGATTTGCTATCGGTCGGCTTGGGCTGGCTCGCGGCTACGCGATGCACGGAATATGCGGCACCCGAAGCCGGTTTGCTCTCGACGCTTTGGATCTTGTCGGTCTGAATGTCGAGCAGCCGGGTATCGATCCAATAACGCGGTTCGGCTTCGACAGAAATCGACGGCTCGACAATGTAGCTGGTTTTCTCGCCCGCGCGCCTGACAAAGGTTCCCTCGCCGACGGCTTTGCCGGCGATCACCGCGAGTTTCCCGTTCTGCGCCGTCACCTCGATCTGCGTACCGGTGGCGCCCGGCTGCGATGGGTCTTCGACACCAATGATGGCGTAGCTCTCAGGATTCGAAGTCTTCTCCTCGCGGATCTTGGCATCGCTCAACGCCAGCAGTAATTTTTTTAGCTTGGGCACGTCCGCCGCATAGTCGGCGCGCTCGGCCACCGTCCATTGCTCGCCTTGCTTGTGAACCGTGACGGGAGCTGCAGCGCCTTTGCGCACCGTCAATGCGGACACCGAGTTCAGTTCGCCCGCCAGAGTGGGCAAAAGCGCCATGCCGTGCGGATCGCGCGGTAGGTTGCGTTGGGTGCTCAAGTACAGGGCCACGGATATCGCCAACAGCGCCGCAACCAGCAAGGCGATGAATCGTTGCCGGTTCATGTCGGACCTGCTGCGGCGCTCTGCGAGACCGATCGGCGACGGCGGCGCAGCGACAAAATGACCACGCCGGCCACTGCGACCAGCAGCGGCGCAATCGCGATGTTGATCACCTTGAGGCGCGAGCCCAGGCGATTGATGTCAACGTCCAGGCCGCGCTCGGTCTCGCGCAATTCCTTGCGGACGCGGGCCTTCTCGGCGGTAAAGCGCTTCAGCTCCGCCTCCTGTTCCGGCGACAGCATCAAGGAGCTCTGATCGTTTCGCTTCCCCTGCAGCTCCGTCAATTTGCTTTCGGTCTGCTGCAATTCGGATTGCAACTCCAGGGCTTTGGCCCGCAGGCGATCATCCGCCTGGCGCTTGAGTGCTTCGATCCGCTCGAAGGGGCGCGAAAAAGAGGCGCGTCCGCGCACGCTGATCAATGCGCTGCTGCCGCTCAAGTTATCCAGAATGTTGGCGATCAGGTCGCCGTTGTTGGCGAAAGCCTGCGCGATCCGCTGCCCGAGCAATTCGCGTGTTTGCACCCACAAATAATCCATCAATAGGTCCGTGTCCGCGATCACAACGATGTTGGCGGGCGTTGTTGACTTGGCCAGATGCGCGACCGGCGGACCGGGCGGCGGCTTCTGATCCCCGGGCGGGCCATTGGGATACGCCGAATCCACAGGCCCCGTAATGCGCGCGGCGACGGTGTAGCGCTCGCCCGTCGATTTAAACCCGTCCCGCAAGACCGCAGGATCGATCAAGGCGTTGAAGCGCTGCGCAGGCAGGGGCTCTGCATCGGCGGAACTTAGGAGCAAGGGCTCGAACGTGGTCTTGGCGCCGGGGTGCGCGGCGAGTGATCCGACGGTGGCCAGATTGATGGACTCGAGGGATGCCGTCACGACGTCCTTCGCATCCATGTCGCCATGACGCAATCCCAAGATACCGATATGGCGAACGGGAGCCGCGGAGCTGTTGGAGCGAACCTCCAGTCCGCGGCCCAGGTCGCCGATGACTTTGGTGGCGTCATAGTCGATGCCCCAGGTCGCCAGCAAAGGCTGCAGGTCCGAGGAGTGATCGGCCATCGCGCCGGCGAGGGGGTTGCGCGGGTCCTGGCCGGTCAGGTCGGCGCCGGCATTCGGATCGACCAGCAGCAGCATTCTTCCGCCGCGCATGACAAATTGATCAATGGCGTACAGTGTCTTGGGCGGCAGCTGTTTCGGATGAATCAACATCAGCACGTCGACATCTTTATCGATATGGTCGAGGTCCGCCGTGAGGTTGCGTACGGCGAACAGCTGCTGCAGCTGCGTGTAGATGGGCCACGGCTCGCCCATCTGCCCGGTCTGCGGATTGAATTGTCCCTGCACGCCGATTGAGCTCAACAAGCCGATCACCGGCTTCTTCGGCGTGCCCAATTCCTGGACGAGTTTCGCCACGTCGTATTCCAAGAATTCTTCGCGGTCCGCCGTGAACGTCGGGATCGCGGAGCGGCCGTCGGTCGAGTTGGTGCCGGCCAGGCCGAAATACAGCGCATCACCGCCGGGGTGCAGAGACTGCAGGCCGAATTCCGCTGCGCGATCTTCATCGTCGGAGAAGGGCTGCGGATCGATCACCTGCAGATGAATCTTGCCGCCTGCGCGCGCGCTGACTTCTTCCAGGAACTCACGCACGCGAGCCGCATAGGGCATCAAGAGCGGCGATTGCTTCGCGGCGGCGTCCCGCGAAAAATAGAAATACAAATTGACCGGTTCCTTCAAGTCCCGAAGCACCTGCTGCGTGCCCTTGCTCAAGGTGTAGAGCTTGTTCTGCGTGAGATCGAGCCGCACGCCCCGCAGACCCACGTTCGACAGCATCACGACCGCCAAAAACAGCACCGCCAGTGCAATCAGGCCGCCGACCCCAAAGCCCACTCTTCGCCAACGATTATTCACCTATTCCGCCTTCTTCATGTCGAGTACCAAGGCCGTGGCGGCCAACCAGAAGCCGATGAGGGCGGCGAAATAACACAGATCGCGCAAATCGATCACGCCCTTGGAGATGGCATCGAAGTGAGTGAAGAAACTCAAGGATGCGATGGCATCGACAATCGACTGCGGCAGCACGCCGCGCACGAAATCCAACACCAAGGGAAAGCCCGCCAGCAGGAATACGAATCCGACCAAGGCGGCGGTGATGAACGCCACGACTTGATTGCGCGTTGCCGCCGAGAGGCACATGCCGATGGATAAAAATCCGCCGGCCATCAAAAAGCTGCCCACGTAGGCCGCCACGATGGCGCCGTTGTCCGGGGATCCTAGATAGTTGACCGTGATCCATACCGGAAAGGTGAGGGCGAGTGCAATTCCCGCGAAGCACCAGGCGGCGAGAAATTTGCCCACCACCGCCTGCCACAGGGTGATCGGAAACGTCATGAGCAATTCGATGCTGCCGCTGTTGCGCTCCTCAGCCCACAGCCGCATCGAGATGGCCGGGATCAGCACCAAGTACAGCCAGGGGTGCCACCGAAAAAATGACTGCAGGTCCGCCTGGTTGCGCTCCAAGAAGCCGCCGACCTGAAACGTAAACACGGCGGCGAGCACCAAGAAAATGACGATGAAGACGTACGCCAGGGGAGTCGCAAAATAGCTGCGCAATTCACGCCGGAACACCACGAGCACCTTGTTCATGCGCTGAGCTCCGTTGCGGGCGATGCGTCGATGCCGGTGGGAGGCTTGGGCTCCGTCAACGAGCGGAACACTTCGTCGAGACGCCCGGACTCCAAGTGCAATTCCGGCACATCCCAGTTGTACTTGACGATGATCGCGCCGACCGCGGCCAGGACGTTGGCGCCGGGCTTCGGTATCGCGGTGAGTCTCAGTTCGCGCACGTTCGATTCAATGGCGGCGACTTCCGGCAGCAACGTGATTTCACGGCGCGCCGCCGCCAGATCGTCCGCTTTCTCGAAGCGCAAGCTCACCGCGTGGTGGTAGCGCGAGCGAGACTCCAGTGCCGTCGGGGTTTCATCGGCCACGATGCGGCCGTGCGCGATAATGATGGCGCGCGTGCAAACCTCGTGTACCTCTTCCAATATATGGGTGGAGACGATCACCAACTTGTCCTTGCTCAGCTCGTTGATGAGCCGCCGCACCTCGTGCTTTTGATTCGGATCGAGTCCGTCCGTGGGTTCATCCAGGATCAACACCTGGGGATCGTGGATCAATGCCTGGGCCAATCCCACGCGCCGGCGAAACCCCTTGGACAGCGTCTCGATCACTTGATCGATCACGGGCGCCAACCCCAACCGGTCGATCACCACGGCGCGCCTTTGCCGGCGCCGCTCGCCGGTCAATGCGCGCACGTCGGAGACGAAGTCCAAGAATTCGGCAACCGTCATTTCGCCGTAACTGGGCGCGCCCTCGGGCAAATATCCCAAGCAGGATTTAGCGGCCACGGGCGCTTTTTT
>DATHFW010000102.1:0-3267 GCA_035317945.1 Steroidobacteraceae bacterium
GACGAGCGGCAGCGCAAACATGAGCGCATACAGGATCACGTGTGACCCTTTTGCCAAAAATTGCTGCCAACCCGGTAAATCCACAGGCAGCGGCGGCGGCGGGTTGAGAAGTCGGTTGACCAAACGCACCGCCACCAGCACCAAAATGAGGCTGCCGACCGACCTATGCAGCGACAGCAGTTGGTGATACTTCGAGGAGAGGGTGCTCACCATGCCGATGCCGACGAACGCCATCATGAGTATCAGCACTGCCATCGTCCAGTGAAGGAGCCGAGCAAGCAGGTTAAATCGCTGCACGGTCTGGATCATGGCCGTGTCCCCGCGCTTTGATTGGCAACTGCGCTCGGCGGCTTGAGCTCGCCCGCGCGTCTCCTAAAGGAAACGGAATAGGCCGCCGATCGGGCATAGGGAATCGGATCGTCCGAAGGATCGATCCCCGCCGGCAACACCAGTGGGTCATAGTTCACGTCCTGACAGTTGCCCCTGGTTTCGCTTTCGACGTGGGTTATGGTCAGCTCGCCGAGAGTAACTTTTTGCCGGTCTTCGGGCCAAACTTCGGCTGCCTTGTTAGGGTCGCCCGGCATCGCGAGGATGGCGATCAACTGCCACTTGATGGGTCCGCGGGCAACTCGCGCCAGCAAGTCATCGAACTCATAGTTTGCCGATCTGGCCGCCCGATCCTCCGGCGACAAGGTCGAGAACGAGTCCTCGGCTTGCATCGTCCAGCGCACCAACCGGCGCTTGCCGTCGGCCGAAACGAAAATGAATCCGCTGACGCTGTTGTAACTGTCATTCGCGAAGCCGCTCGAAAACGGCCTGGCTTTCAGGCGCGCGAGAAACGCAACGGTCTCCGGATGCCGGTCCAGGTAGGCCTGCACCTTGGCCGGATCCGGCTTCCCGGTGCGAGGATCCGGAGTCGACGCAACGACGTTCTCGTAAAATGCCTGTGGCGTCGACACGTGAAGACCCGGGGTGTCATTCATCCCGGTGCGCCACTCATCCGCGTGCGGCGGTTGAAGGCGCAGCGCCATGCTTCGGACGGGTGCCGTGGTCGCGTCATTGGTAAAAGGATCGGCAGTGGCTTCTGCGAAGCGGCCCGTCACCGGAATGACATCGCCTGCGAAGACGGCGGCTCGCGACAGCGTCTTGGCCTCTGAGCTCGCGAGGAAGGTGCCGGCCATGCAGATGCCTTTCGCATGCGCTCGGCGAAACCCTTCGTGCGCACCGCCGCCGCTCGCCTCGATCGCGTCGATCAAACGCTTGGCACTGATACGATGCGGCGACAAGAAGCCGCCGGTATACGCGAAGGCGCAGATCGCTGCCGCCAGGACGGCGCCGATGAAAATGACCCGTCCGGGATACTGCTTCAGCAAGTCGATGGTAGATTGGGGCATCGTCATTCTCCGCACGACTCGGTCGTTCCTGACTAGTCCATTTTTCAGTCGCAGTCAATGACTTGAACCATCAGTCATACTGAAGGTCCCTCTTCTAGGGCCTGTAGGAGGCAAACTGTTCATGAAGGAGTCAAGCCGCCGGCAAGCTACGCGATATGCCGCCGCGGCTGCCGTACTGGCGGTACACCTGGTCTTGATCGCGGCCCTCCTCATGGCGCCGCAGACCGGAAAGCGCGCCGAGACAGCGAACGCCGTCGAAATAGTGTTTGTTGCACCTGCGGATCCCCCGCGGGTGCGCATCACCGCGAACCTTCCGCGACGCGGGCATCAATTGACACTCACGGTTGAACCGCCGGTCTTAGAGTCGCCGTCCCTTGGCGCGTCCTCAGCGCCGACCTCATCGGCAAACGGCGAGAGCAGTGGTGTGGATTGGACGGCGGAAGCGCGGCGCGCCCTGCAGGCATTCGAAATTCGCAGCCAGCTGCGTTCAGCGAGTCAATCGGTCTCAGGAAGGCCGGAAGATGATCATTGGCCGCAGCGTGTGCAGCACCACGCGGGCGAGAGATTCAAGACCGAGAACGGCGATTGGATGGTGTGGATCGATGCGAATTGCTATGAAATTGCGCGTGCGGGATCGGGTGCTGCTGCGCACGTTGCGCCGCTAACGGAACCGATTTGCGAAGACCACCCTGTCGGCACGGCGGCATCTCATCCGTGAGCCGAGACAGCGCGTCCGAGGACATCAGCTGTCGGCTACAGGCCGGCGAAGAACGACCTCGTCGCGGCGAAGCAGAACGGCGCCACCAATGTCGCATGATAGGCTTCCGCGACCGCAAACGCGCCGCCGTCCGTGGCTCCTTGCGCGATGGCGGCAACAGCGACCAGTTGCTTGGCGATCGCGAAATCTTGTTTGAGAGTGCCATGCGGGTCGTTGGCCGCTACGGCGGATTCCAAATCGAGCACGCTGATCGATGCGGCTGATGAATGCGACGCCCAATAATTCTGCATCAGCTGTGTGTTGAACCAAAAGACCAGCGGATCGACCGCGCCGCCGCACAGCTGCGCCGGTACCGTGGGAACCCAATTGCGCAAATCATTCATCTGCAGCGCCTGCCGCCATGGCAGCGCCGGGGTTGCGGCCACCAATCCCGTGGTCAATGGGAAGCCCCCGTCCGGGTTCGCCTGTGCGTCTTGCAGATAGGTCAGGCGATAACTGTTCTGCAGCAAATTGCCGGCGCCGAAGCCGAGCGCAAACACCGCCGCCAAATTCGCCGGTGTCGATGGTGGGGTAATGTCGGCGAAGGCCGGATCGGGCGGCGTTGCGCTGAACAGCGCAAATTCCGGGAGGCGTCCTTGAGCATACAGCTGACTTCTCGGCGTGGTGCTCGGCAACAAGGAATCGATGCCGGCCGCGTATTGGGGTTCGAACACATCCACGGGATTGTCGTAGATATTGCCGTATGCCTTTTGATAGGCGGTAAGCAAGAGCGTGGAAGAAATCGGAGCGCCGCCGTTGACCTCGCCATAGAAAACCGCGTCGACGAAGGCGGCGAGGGCATAAGGCCCTGACATGGGCGCGGATGCAGTCACGGCCATGCCGGCAGCCTGCATCGCGCGGTGAGTTGCCATTGCGACGTAGCCGCCCTGGGAGTAACCCGTGATGAACAATTGCCCACTGTCCCTGGTCAATGTCCCCGACGCGAGCGGCAGGGCTGCGCGCGCCGCCGTCAGCGCATCGATCATGTCCTTCGATTCCTGATCGGCAATCAAGTACGGATGATAGGGAAGCGTTGACGTATCGTATCCCGCGTAGTTTGGGGCCACGACGATATATCCCTGCGATGCGAACAGCGCCGCCAAGGACAGCGTCTCG
>DATHFW010000103.1:0-6800 GCA_035317945.1 Steroidobacteraceae bacterium
GGTGACCGAAGCGTTCAAGCTGATGCTGAAGAACCCGGCGGTGAAGGGAATTTTGGTGAACATCTTTGGTGGAATCATGCGCTGCGACACGATTGCCGAAGGAGTGATCGCGGCGGCCAAAGAAGTGAAGCTCAGCGTTCCTTTGGTGGTGCGCATGAAGGGCACCAACGAGGAACTGGGCAGAAAAGCGCTCAAGGATTCCGGTCTGCCCATCATTTCCGCGGACAACATGGCAGATGCTGCCCAGAAAATCGTCGCCGCGGTGAGCGGCGAGCAGGGCCGGCCGTCATGAGCATTTTGATCGACAAAAATACCCGCGTGATGACGCAGGGCATCACCGGCAAGACCGGCGCATTTCACACGCGCCTATGCCGCGACTACGCCAACGGCAAGGCATGTTTCGTCGCCGGTGTAAATCCGAGCAAGGCAGGGGAGAATTTCGAAGGCATCCCCATTTACGGAACCGTCCGCGACGCGAAGGAGCAAACCGGGGCGACCGTATCAGTGATTTATGTGCCGCCGCCCTTCGCGGCCAGCGCGATCGACGAGGCTGTCGATGCCGACCTCGATTTGGTCATCTGCATCACGGAGGGCGTGCCGGTGCGCGATATGATCGCCACGCGCAATCGCATGCGGGGCAAAAAGACCCTGCTCGTCGGGCCCAATTGTCCCGGCGTCATTACGCCGGATGAAATCAAGATCGGCATCATGCCGGGCCACATTCACAAAAAGGGCCGCATCGGTGTGGTCTCGAGGTCCGGTACGCTGACCTACGAGGCGGTGGGGCAATTGATGGATTTGGGCTTGGGTCAGTCAACCTGCGTCGGAATCGGCGGCGATCCGGTCAACGGCTTGAAGCATGTGGACGTCATGAGGCTATTCAATGACGATCCGGAAACCGATGCGGTGATCATGGTGGGCGAGATCGGCGGCGACGATGAAGAGACTTGCGCGCGCTGGGTCAAGGCTTACATGAAGAAGCCCGTGGTGGGTTTCATCGCCGGCGTCACGGCGCCGCCGGGAAAGCGCATGGGTCACGCCGGCGCCATTATTTCGGGCGGAAAAGGCACGGCCAACGAGAAGCTCGCGGTCATGGAGGAGTGCGGCATCAAGGTAACGCGCAATCCGGCTGAAATGGCAACGTTGCTCAAATCGGTGTTGTAGGTGACGCGATGGGCGCGGTTTCGTAGCAAAACCTGCGTCGGATTCGGGATTCTCGAGAATGAGCACATTCTCGAGCACGAAGGCGATATGTTCGGCGCGCCGCGAGCCACGGGCCGCAGGCTCAGCATGGATGCGGTTACGCTGTTGAGTCCGTGTAGCCCCGGCAAGATTGTGGCGCTGTGGAACAACTTTCATGCACTCGCTGCCAAGATCGGCAAGCCGGCGCCGACGCATCCGCTGTTTTTCATCAAATCGGCTACGTCCGCGATTGGTCCCGGCGAGCCCATCACGCGGCCGGCGGGCTACACGGGCAAGATTGTGTTCGAGGGCGAACTGGGGATCGTGATCGGCAGACAGGCCAAGGACGTGCCGCCGGACGATGCCGGCGATCATATCTTCGGCTACACCTGCGTAAATGATGTGACCGCAATCGACCTGTTGTTCGAAAACGATGATTTTCCGCAATGGAGCCGGTCGAAGAGTTTCGATACTTTCGGTTGCCTGGGTCCGGTCATTGCAACGGACTTTAAGAGCGCGGAGGCGAACCTGACTACACGGCTTGATGGAGTCGAGCGGCAGAACTACCCGCTCTCGGACATGATTTTCCCGCCGCATGAATTGGTCAGCCGAATTTCGCATGATGTTTCGCTGCTGCCCGGCGATGTCATCGCCTGCGGGACCTCCCTGGGCGTGGGTTCAATCAAGGATGGAGTGACCGTCGAAGTCAACATCGATGGCATCGGTTCACTCCGCAACACCCTTGCGCCCGCCATCCGCTAAAGAATTTTTGCGGCAGATGTTTGATGCGGCCATCGCATCCGCTCAGCCCGCTGTCTGTATCCCGCCGCATCTTCCAGAGTCCCCCCGCGGCAGGTTGATTGTCGTGGGGGCCGGAAAGGCTTCCGCCGCGATGGCCAGGGTGGTGGAGGACCATTGGCAGGGGCCATTGTCGGGGCTGGTGGTGACGCGTTACGGCTACGCGGTGCCTTGCAGACACATTGAAATCGTCGAAGCCGCGCATCCGGTTCCCGACGCGGCGGGGATGCGCGCCGCGCAGCGAATCCTCGATCGGGTCGGCAATCTGGACGAAGACGATCTGGTGCTGTGCCTCATCTCAGGCGGCGGATCGGCGCTGATGCCGCTGCCGGCCGCGGGATTGACCCTGGACATGAAGCAGCACGTGAGCCGCGCGCTGCTGGCATCCGGCGCCACGATTTCTGAAATGAATTGCGTTCGGCGGCACCTTTCCGCCATCAAGGGCGGACGGCTGGGCGCCGCCTGTTTTCCGGCGCAGGTGCTGACGCTGCTGATCTCCGATGTGCCGGGCGATCGGCCGGTAGACATCGCGTCCGGGCCTACGGTGGGCGATCCCACGACCTGCGCCGATGCACTGAGCATCCTGCGCCGCTATGGCATCGAGCCGCCGCGCGAGGTGCTCGAACTGCTGCAGAGCGGCCGCGGGGAGTCCGTCAAGCCGGGCGATCCGCGGCTCGCATCCGCCGCGGTGCGCACCATTGCCACGCCGCAGATGGCACTGGAGGCTGCCGCGGATGTGGCGCGCGCTGCCGGAATGCCGGCGCACATACTGGGCGATGCCATCGAGGGCGAGGCGCGCGACGTCGGCAAGGTTTTTGCGGGTATGGCGCTGCAGGTTGCCGCGCGCAATCAACCCGTCAGCGCACCATGCGTTTTGCTGTCCGGAGGCGAAACCACGGTCACGGTGCGCGGCAGCGGCCGAGGGGGACGCAACGTCGAGTTCTTGCTGTCTCTCGCGATCGCACTCGAGGGGAATGCGCGCACTCATGCGCTGGCCGGCGACACCGACGGTGTCGACGGCCAAGAAGAGATCGCGGGCGCTTACATGAGCCCCGACTCGCTCGTCCGTGCGCGCGCGCTGGGCTTGAGTCCGAAGGATATGCTCGCCGACAACGACGCCCACCGATTCTTTACGGCGCTCGGTGATTCGGTCGTTACCGGACCCACGCTGACCAATGTCAACGATTTCCGCGCCATTCTCATCGAAGGTGAATAGGGCAGCTTCAGTCCGCGCGTTCGAACGTCATGATCCAATTAGTCTCCCAGTGCGCACCCTGGTCGCCCGAGAATGCCTGTTCCCATTGGCACGATGACGCGGTGATGTTGGACCAAATGAAACGTACGCGAATGGGTTTGCCCTGGTACGAATCATCGGCATAGAACGTTCCAACGCCGTCTTCGAATCGGCCGCGGACCGGTGGGTCCAAAGGACCTGACGGTGTCCGCCCATCCAGCCACCAGATCGACCACTGGTTTGTCTTGGCATCGAAGGCACGCAAAGTAACGGCGCGATAGGCGTCCCCCGGCAATTCGAGCACGTTATCGTCGAAGTTTGCATGTCCACCCATGAGTTTCTGTGCAACGGTGGTACCCGGAAACTCAATCCATTCCTGGCTGCCGGCCAAGCGTTCCTTCAGCTGTCGATGACGTACACGCCAGCTACCGGTGAGAAAATCGAAGTCATCTAATCCCATGGAATCGACCTCTGGAAAGTTTTGAAGTAAACGTTGTAACAGCATATACATGACATCGAATGTCAGGTATTTGTGCTAGCCTCAAAAAATGCTGGCCAGCCGCCTACTTTCCGCTCTCATGCTGCTGCAGACACGCGGGCGTATGACCGCGCCGCAGCTCGCCGCGGAGCTCGAAGTTTCGATTCGCACGGTCTATCGCGACATCGATCAGCTCAGCGCTGCAGGTATTCCCGTGACGGCGGACCGCGGCCGCGCCGGCGGCTTTCAATTGCTGAATGGTTTCCGAACGCAGCTCACGGGTCTGACGGAAGCCGAGGCTGAGACCTTGATGCTGGCGGGGCTCCCAGGCCCTGCGGCGGAATTGGGTTTGGCGGATCGAATGACCTCGGCGCGATTGAAACTAATGGCGGCACTGCCGGCCGGGATGCGCGCTGAGCGAGTCGCCACCCGTTTTCATCTTGACGTCACGGGCTGGTTTCGGGCGAACGAGCCGGTCGCATTGTTGCCGGTGGTGGCACGCGCGGTATGGAACGAGCGCTACTTGAGAATTCGCTATCGTCAGGGGCAGGGCTCAAACGAGGTCAGACTGGGACCTCTTGGGCTGGTGCTCAAGGCCGGCGTCTGGTACTTGGTGGCGCAGAAATCCGGCGCTTGCCGAACCTATCGCGCGGCAAACATTTTGTCGGCCGAAACCCTCGATGAGGCCTTTGCACGCCCCGCGGATTTTGACCTCGCGTCCTACTGGACCAAGTCTTCGCGTGAGTACGAGCTTGCCAATTATCACGGAACTGCGGCGGTGAGGCTGTCGCCCCGTGGCCGTTCGCTCATCAACCTGTTAGGTCCCCATGTCGAGGCTGCGGTGGTCAAGACGGCGGGGCAGCCCGACAAACAAGGCTGGATCCAGTGCACCATCCCGGTGGAGTCGGGCGATTTCGGGATACGAGAATTGCTGCGCCTCGGTGAGGAGGTTGAAATCGTTGCCCCGACGGCACTGCGCGCTCAGATGCGCCAGGCGCTGCGCAAAGTCCTGCGCCGGTATGCATCCTAGGCGAATCACTGCGGCGTCTGGTACGAGTGCCACTGACCATCCACAGCCTTCAAAACCCAACCACCGGGCCGCGTGCAGACCTCGAGCAATGCTGCGGTCTCCGCGTCGGGCACGCCGTCGTATCGCGCCGGTCGGTACTTCATCTGGAATGCACTCAAACTTGCCCGTGTCACGTCGTCGAGTTGACCGTTCTGCCGGACCTCAAATCCATGCGCGGCAAGGCGCTGCTGAAACCACAACACCGCCGGCAGTTCTTGCCCGTATCGCAAACGCGCCGCGGCGACGGCATCAGGATCCGGCCACACGATCAAACCCGCCAGCGCGAGTTCGTGCCAGGGAAAGCGCGGGCCCGGATCCTGCTTGGTCAAGGGCTGAACATCGCTGTGTCCTAGGATCCGATCAGGCCGCACCGCATGGCGTCGCTGCACGTCGCGCACCAGCTCAATGACTTGTGCTATCTGCTGCGCAGGGTATTCGGCGTAGGCTGCATTCGGATCGCCGCTGTTACCTGAATTGACGATCTCAATGCCGATCGAATTCGAATTAAGATGCGTGTAACCCTGCCAGTAGCTTGATCCGGCATGCCAGGCCCGCCGGTTTTCGTCGACGAGCCGATAAATGGTCGGTGGGCTTTCGTTGACCAAGTAATGGCTGCTGACCTCTTCTTCGGTCAGCCGGTGCAGCGAGCGTGCAAAGTCGATTTCCGTGTAGTGCAATACGATGAACTGCACCCGGCTATCCTGGCTGACGGCGTGGTAACGCGTGTCGATCGTCGGCTGCCCGCTGCAACCGAGCATCGCGGCGGCACTCAACAAGACCAAGCGCTTGAGCCCCCGCAGCACCGCTCCATCACCATGGTCCATCCGCAACTCCCTCAATCTGGTAGGCTTCGGCGCGCATGGAAACGCCGCTGACACCTCTCGAATTCGCGCGCCGCACACGCAAACTGCATGGACGGCGCGCGGCCGTGGTCGACGGCAATCTTCGGCTCACCTATGCCGAATTCGGCACGCGTTGCGACCGGTGGAGCGCCGCGCTCGCGAAGCTGGGCGTCGTCAAAGGCGACCGGGTTGCGACGATCGCACCCAACACGCATCAGCATCTCGAGCAATTCTACGCCATACCGCAACTCGGGGCGGTCATAGTGCCGATCAACTACCGGTTGTCCGCCGATGACTTCGTCTACGTGGTGACGCACAGCGGCGCGAAGGTCCTGTGCGTGCACGGCGACTACTTGAATATGGTCGAGAGTGTTCGCGCGCGGATGCCGCAGGTACAGCATTTCGTTGCGCTGGAGGGCGACAAGGCCGGATGGCTTTCTTACGAATCGTTGCTTGAACGCAGCCCTGAATCCTTCGAGTTTCCGCAAATCGTCGAGACGGATCTGCTGTCGATCAATTATACGAGCGGCACGACCTCACGCCCCAAGGGCGTCATGATTACGCATCGCAATGCGTGGATGAATTCGGTGGGGTCGCTGTCGCATTGGCCGATGACGCCCGCCGATCGGTACTTGTGGACGCTGCCGATGTTCCATGCCAACGGATGGACCTTCGTGTGGACGGTCACCGCGGCCGGAGCGACTCATGTATGCCTGCGTGCGGTTGAAGCATCGGTCATTTACGAACAGGTGCGGTGCGAAGGCGTGACTCATCTTTGCGCCGCGCCCACCGTCCTCATTGGTGTCGCCAATGGCCCAGAAGAGAGCCGCAGGCAGCTGCCGCGAGGTGTACGTGTGCTTGCCGCTGGGGCGCCCCCCGCCGCCGCAACCATCGAACGTCTGGAGTCCGAACTCGGCTGGGACGTGACGCAAGTATACGGCCTCACCGAGACAGCACCCTTCATCAGCATTTGCGAGGCACTGCCCGAGCACAGGGCGCTTTCCAGTGCCGAGCGCGCGACCGTGAAGGCCCGCCAGGGTGTTGAATTGATCACCTCGGGCGAGCTGCGCGTGGTGGATGGCGATATGCAGGACGTGGCGCAAGACGGCGCGACCATGGGTGAAATCGTCGCCCGAGGAAATGTCGTCATGCGCGGCTATTACAACGATCCTCAGGCGACCGCGGCGGCGTTCGCCG
>DATHFW010000104.1:0-22350 GCA_035317945.1 Steroidobacteraceae bacterium
CAATTCGCTCAGCACGAGTCCCGAATCGTTGAAACTCAACGTTTGGTCGAAGTCTGAGGCCAGTAAGTAATGCTTCAGCGGTGTCTCGGTCATAAACAGTGATCTCCTGCTCAATTTCTCAATCGAGAAATGCTCGGGTACCATATTCCAGCAATTGACGATAGATGTCAGACGATAAAGATTCTTGGTTTGGGCAATTCTTTTCATCCATGATCGGCTAAAACTGTGACGCTGGCAGGTCAGTCCGGCCAATAACGGTGTAAGGGACCCGAAAATCTTCCCGCTTGCAGGCGCCAGGGGCGGTGTAAGCTCTTGGGCGCACTCATTGCGCAAGAAAGTGGAATCTTTAGCGTCAGTTACGGGGGAAAGTCGCAGCTAATGCGTAAATTGAGTAGCGGTCCATGGGCTACCGCACAAATGTCGTGACGCCCTCAACGAAGCGTCAACAATACGACGTCATCGTAGTCGGTTCAGGCGCCGCGGGCGGCCAGACCGCCTATACGCTCAGCATGGAAGGAGTCAAAGTGCTCATGCTGGAGGCGGGCCGCAACTACGTGCCCGAACAAGAAACGCCCATGTTTCAGACACCGGATCAGGCGCCGTTGCGCGGCACCGCCACGTCGGAAAAGGGCTTCGGGTTTTACGACGCCACCGTCGACGGCGGCTGGACGGTTCCGGGCGAGCCGTATTCCCAATCCAGCGATGATCCGCGGCGCCGCTTTGCGTGGTGGCGCTCGCGCATGCTGGGCGGTCGGACGAATCACTGGGGCCGCATTTCTTTGCGCAATGGGCCGTATGATTTCAAGCCCCACAGCCGCGATGGCTTGGGCTTCGACTGGCCGATGTCCTATGACGATGTGGCGCCGTACTACGACAAAGTGGAAAGGCTCATCGGTGTGTACGGCACCTCCGAGGGGCTGGAAAATACGCCGAATTCCCCGGATGGCTGCTTGCTGCCGCCGCCCGCGCCGCTGGTCAGCGACTACCTGGTGCAGCAGCGCGCCACGCGCCTCGGGATTCCCATCATTCCAGGGCACCGCGCCGTTCTGACGCAACAGCTCGATTTCAAGCGCTCGCCTGCGCTGCTGCATCCCGGCAATCTCAAAGCGCAGAAGATCATTGCCGCCCACATGCAGCAACGCGCGGCGTGTTTCTGGGCGACCGATTGCGGCCGCGGCTGCTCCATCCGCGCTAACTATCAATCGACGACGGTACACCTGCCGCCCGCGCTGGCGACGGGCAATCTGCACATCGTCACTGACGCGATGGTCAGCGAGGTCCTCATGGGCCGCAACGGCCTGGCGAAGGGCGTGAAATACATCGATAGAATCAGCGGCCGCGAGCACGTAGTGAGCGCCCGCGCGATCGTTCTGGCCGCGAGCGCCTGTGAAACCGTGAGAATCCTGCTCAACTCGAAGAGCGCGCAGTTCCCCCAGGGCCTGGCGAACTCCAGCGGTAGAGTCGGCCACTATCTCATGGACACGGTGGGCAGCAGCGTGCGCGGCCAGGTGCCATTGCTCGAGAGTCTGCCGCCGCAAAACGAGGACGGGGCCAGCGGTCACGCGTTCTATGCGCCTTGGTGGGGATATCAAGATCAGCAGAAAGGCAGGCTGGACTTCGCGCGCGGGTATCACATTGAGTTCGGCGGCGGCAGGCGCATGCCGGATTTCGGCACTTTGCGCGGCATCGAATCGCTCACCGGCGGCAGCTACGGGAACAAGCTCAAAGACGATGCGCGGCGCTATTACGGCTCCTTTGTGGGATTCGCCGGCCGCGGCGAGATGATCCCAAACGAAAAGTCATATTGCGAGATCGATCCGAACCTGAAGGACAAGTGGGGCATACCCGCGCTGCGCTTTCATTGGCAATGGTCCGAACACGAGACCCGCCAGGCCGCGCATATGCAGAAGACCTTTGCGGGCATCATTGAAGCCATGGGCGGCCGCGTCATGGGCGAAGTGAAGACCGACGGTGCCGAAGCGATCTCCCCGGGAGGCTTCATCATTCACGAAGTCGGCGGCGCCATGATGGGCGCCGACCGGAAAACCTCCGTCGCCAACCAATGGTGCCAGACCTGGGACGTCAAGAACCTTTTCCTGAACGATGGCGCCGTGTTCGTTTCCAACGCGGATAAGAATCCGACGCTGACGATCATGGCGCTGGCCTGGCGCGCGTCCGATCATATTGCCCGGTTAATGCGGAGGAAGGAGCTGTGACGGATCGACGAACGACAATCAAGTGGATGCTCGCGGCGGCCGCCGCCATGCCGCTGTTGAATCAGCGCGCGGCAAGCGAAGCGGTTTCAGCATGGCTGCCGACGGCGAACGGCTATGGCGGCGACCCTAAGCTGACCAAGCTTTATCATCCGGGCGATGTCTGGCCGTTGACGCTGTCCACGGCGCAGCGGCGCACCGCGGCCGCCCTCTGCAATACCATTTTGCCTGGCGATGCCCGTTCGCCCAGCGCCGAAAGCGTAGGTATCGTCGATTTCATCGACGAATGGGTGAGCGCTCCGTATACGCGCCAGCTGGACGACCGCCCGATCGTGCTGGAGGGTTTGGCCTGGATGGACGCCGAAGCGCTGCTGCGCTTCGAGAAGTATTTCGCTGAACTCGATGAATCACAGCGGCATGCGATCTGCGACGATGTCTGCTACGAGCCCAAGGCTGCAGCGAAATTTGCGCGAGCTGCCAAATTCTTCACGCGTTACCGCGACCTGACCGTCGGCGGCTACTACTCGACCCCGGCAGGACACCAGGATCTTGGCTACATCGGCAACGTTCCTCTAGTCAAATTCGATGGGCCGCCGGCGGAGCTGTTGCGCAAATTGGGCCTCGGAAAGGAGCCGGCATGAGCAGCAATCAAAACCACCACGCGCACGGACGGCTTGGCGTGGGCTTCGTCGGCAGCGGCTTCAATGCGCGCTTCCACATGCAGGCCTTTCAGGCAGTGCGCGACGCCGATGTGCGCGGCGTGTGGAGTCCGAATTTGGAACATACGAGCTCTGCCGCCGCGCTGGCGCGCAGTCTGGACATAGGCGCAGCGAAGGCCTACGCATCGATTCGCGATATGGTGGCGGATCCTTCGATCGACGCGCTTTGGCTCACCGGACCCAACCATTCGCGGCTCGAGAACATGGAAGAGATCGTTCACGCCATCGAGGGCGGCGTGGGGACGCTACGCGGCATCGCCTGCGAGAAACCGCTGGCACGGAACGTCGCCGAGGCGAAGCGCATGCTGGCGCTCATTCAGAGCATCGGCGTCGCGCACGGCTATCTGGAGAATCAAGTATTCGCACCGCAAATCGAGACCGGCCGAACCCGGCTTTGGGCGCGCGGCGCGGCGAGCACCGGCAGGCCCTATCTTGCGCGCGCGTCCGAGGAGCACAGCGGACCGCACGCGCCCTGGTTCTGGCGCGGAGAATTGCAGGGCGGCGGCGTGCTGAACGACATGATGTGTCACTCGGTGTTGCTGGTGCGGCACTTGTTGACGCAGCCTGGGGCCGCGCGCTCCTCGGTGCGGCCGGTGCGCATCACGGGGCATATTGCCAGCCTCAAGTGGTCGCAGGCTCCCTACGCCGCAAAACTCGCCGCCACTTTTGGCCGCGAAGTCGACTACGCAAAACGACCTTCGGAGGATTTTGCGAGCGTCATGATCGAGTTTGAAACCGCCGACGGCCAAATCTTGATTGGCGAAGCCTCGACATCCTGGAGTTTCGTGGGCGCCGGCTTGCGCTTATCCGCCGAATTGCTGGGCCCCGAGTACTCGATGTCGTGGAATACGCTGAATAGCGGACTGAATTTGTTTTTTTCGCGCGAGGTCCGGGGCGCAGCGGGCGAGGATCTGGTTGAGAAGCAAAATGCCGAAGTAGGATCGATGCCGGTGATCGCGAACGAGGCCGCCGCATACGGCTACGAAAATGAAGACCGGCACTTTGTCCGCGCCTTCCTCGGAAAGGAAGCACCGCTGCTGACTTTTGACGACGGACTCGAAGTGGTATCACTGCTGATGGCGGCATACCAAAGCGCGGAGCTCGGCAAAACACTCGACTTTCCGCCGCCCGGCCTGGACGCGTTTGTGCCCGCTGTGGCGCGGGGCACGTGGAAGGGTTCTTGAGCAACCGGTACTCAACGCGAATTTCGCGCAGGATAAAATATGCACAACAGGTTAATTCGCAACACGGCGCTGCTGGTCGGCGCTCTTTTGTTGGCCGCAGGGATGGGCAGTGATGCGAGCGCCAAAGATCCTTCGCCGCCAACGGCAAAGTGGCGCGTGCTGTTCGACGGCACGCTGCTCGACACCTTTCGCGGCTGGCGCTCGGACGGCATGCCTCAGGGTTGGCATGTCGTGGACGGCACCCTGGCGAAGGAAGGGAATGTCGATGATCTCGTCACCCGGGATCAGTTCGGCAATTTCGAACTCGAACTCGAGTGGAAAATCGGCAAGGCGGGCAACAGCGGCGTTTTTTACCGCGGCACGCGCGAATACGATGAAATCTACTGGAGCGGGCCGGAGTACCAGCTGCTCGACGATGCCAACGCGCCCGATGGGCGCAACCGCCTGACCGCCGCAGCCTCGGCCTATGGTCTCTACGCTCCGCCGGCGGGGGTGGTGAAGCCGTCCGGCGAGTGGAATCAGACGCGCATCGTCATCACGGGCAATCATGTCGAGCACTGGCTGAACGGCCAGAAAGTGGTCGAATACGATTTGCGCAGCCCCGAGTGGACCGCCAAGGTCGCGGCCAGTAAATTCTCGGAGTATCCCCACTACGGCCTCGCGAAGAGCGGTTTGATCGGCATTCAAGGGGACCATCCTGGTTCCTTGGCCCTGCGCCACATCCGTATCCGCGAACTGCCATGATCCCGGCGCGCCTGTCGCTGATGATGTTTCTGGAGTACTTCATCTGGGGCGTCTGGTTCGTCACGATGGGGACCTATCTCGGACAGACGCTGCACTTCACCGATTCGCAGATCGGCCTCGCGTATGGAGCAACCGCCATTGGTGCGCTGTTGTCCCCGTTCTTCATCGGCATCGTCGCGGACCGTTGGTTCGCGAGCGAAAAGCTGCTGGCCGCGTTGTACTTCATCGGCGCGGGCCTGATGTGGATGGTATCCCGGCAAACTGCGTTCGCGACCTTCTATCCTCTGCTCATTCTCTACGCGCTGTGCTACATGCCGACGCTGTCGCTGACCAACTCTCTGGCCTTCCACCATTTGAAGGAATCCACCAGCTTTCCCTACGTCCGCGTGCTCGGCACGCTGGGTTGGATCGCTGCCGGCGTATTGGTCGGCAAGCGCCTGCACGCGGACGCCTTGGTGCTGCCGATGCAAATCGCGGCCGGCGCCTCCCTATGCATGGCGGTTTATGCGCTGTTCTTGCCGCACACGCCGCCGCAGTCGACCAAGGCGCCGTTCAATCTGCGCGATGCCTTAGGCCTAGACGCCTTGCAGCTGCTCAAGGAGAGCGATTTTCTTATTTTTGTTCTCGGCTCATTCCTGCTCTGCATCCCGCTGCAGTTCTACTACACCTTTGCCAATCCTTTCCTGAACGAGATCAAGGTGCCGGAGGCCGCATTCATCCAGACCTTCGGGCAAGTCTCCGAAGTCGCCTTCATGTTGTTGCTGGCTGCCTTGCTGCGCAAATTCGGCATCAAGGTCATCATGCTGGTGGGCATGCTGGCTTGGGGCTTGAGGTATTTTGCCTTCGCCAACGGCAACGCGGCGAGCGGCATGTGGCTGATCTACGCCGGCATCCTGCTGCACGGCGTGTGCTACGACTTTTTCTTCGTCGGCGGCCAGGTCTATACCGATCAGCGCGCCGGAGAGAAGATCCGCGCCGCCGCGCAAGGATTGATCAATTTCGTGACCAACGGACTGGGTTACTTCGTCGGCGCTTTCGTATCGGGCGCCATCGTCAATCGTTACGCCATTCGCGATCCGTCGTGCAGCGATGCGTCAGCGGCGCTGCATGCGTGCTTGCAGGTAAGCCACGATTGGCATGCAATCTGGGTGATTCCGGCCTCCGCCGCCATCGGCATCTTTCTGCTGTTCGGATTGGTGTTTCGGCCCAGCAGGAACTTGCGCGGCAGCGTCGCCTAGGCCGGCGTCGCCTAGGCCGGTGTCGGCCGAGCGGTGACTGAGCACCGCTCGGCGTGGGTTGCTTAGCGGGCCTGGCCCGACGCAAGCATGATTGGCTTTGAAGTTCCGCTCTTGGCGTTGTAAATCGTGAACAAAGCCGGTTGATTGACTTCAATCACCGCGTCGCTCATGGCCTTGTGCACGCATGCAGCCAAGAGTTTCTTCGAGGCGAGATCTCGATTGTTGAACGGGTGGCATACATTTTCCGCCGCGGCACGAATGCGGCCGTAGAGCGTGGCGGCGCCTGACGGGCTCGATACATTGAGGTCACCGTATTTCACCGTCGCCTGCAAGGCGTCAGTGCCGTCAGATGCGAAGGACACGGTGGCGGTGCCGCATGTCAGGGCGGCAAAAATCGTTACGGCGAGGATGCGGGGTAACTGAGGGGAAGTGTTCATTGTCGTCTCCTGGATAGTCGATTAGGCGGCCTGGCTGTTGGCAGATCGGCTGTCCGTTTTGCTGCCTCACTCATACAGACGCCGGCCGGGGGCGAAAGCCGACATCGGCCCCTGATAATTCTTCTGCCCGCCGTGGCACTGGACCAAGGGAAGCGCTATCTTGCCTGGGTCGAACCTAAGCGGGATGCCGAGGCCCTCGATGAATCAGCTCACCGCGTTGCTCGGTCGGATGCAGTCGGGTGACGCCGACGCGCGCAACGCGCTTTACGCAGCCGCTTATCCTGAGCTTCACCGGTTGGCGCGAGCCCGGTTGCGGCATGGAGGCCGCAACTCAGTCTTGGACACGACGTGCTTGGTGCACGAGTCGTATTTGCGCTTTGTGCAGGCCGGCGAGCTGCGCGCTGAGGACCGACGGGCCTTCTTTGCCTATGCCTCGCAGGTGATGCGATCAGTGATCGTTAACAGCGTGCGCGAAAGGGTCGCGGAAAAAAGAGGCGGCGCTTGGCGGCCGGTGACGTTATCCACCAAGATTGCAGCCAATGTCGCGAGCGATGAAGAAACCGTTCTGCGAGTTCACGAAGCGCTCGAGGATTTGGAAAAAGCAGAGCCACGCCTGGCCCAAGTCGCGCAAATGCGCTACTTCGGCGGTTACAGTGAACAAGAAATTGCCGAGACGCTGGATGTCACCGAGCGCACAGTGCAGCGGGATTGGGAGAAGGCGCGCCTGATTCTCGCGGCGGCGTTGCGTTGAGCAGCAATCGGCCGCGTGCACCATGACTCTTTCCATTGCACAGATGGCGACAATGAGTCGCCTGCTCGATGAAGCTCTGCCGCTGGATGCTGCCGGGCGCCGTGCATGGCTTGGAGCATTGCCCGCGGAGCACCAGGCACTCGCCCAACACTTGAAGGACGCACTGCTGCCCGACGAGGCGCAGTCGGCAGGCCTCGAGCCGCTATCGGCGCAGGCTAGGGCGGCGTTTGCCGACGCTTCGGAAACGCGCGAGAGCCGCCTTAACCCCGGCGCGCGAGTGGGCCCGTACGAATTGATCAGACCTTTAGGCTCAGGAGGGATGGCCGAAGTCTGGCTTGCGCGACGCGCCGACGGCGCCTTTAGGCGCGAGGTGGCCTTGAAGCTGCCGATGTTGAATCAGCTGCGCGGCGACTTGCAGGCGCGATTTGCGCGAGAACGCGACATATTGGCGAGTCTGGAACATCCTTACATTGCGCGGTTCTACGATGCGGGAGTCGATCCGAATGCATCGCCATACTTGGCGATGGAGTATGTGCAAGGTCAACCATTGACCGAGTGGTGCGATGCACAGCGACTTACGATCACTGCGCGGCTCGAGTTATTCATGCAGGTGCTCGAGGCACTGCAGTACGCGCACAACAAACAGGTCATTCATCGAGACTTGAAGGCGTCCAACATATTGGTGACCGAGTCCGGGCAGATACGATTGCTCGACTTCGGTGTTGCGAAACTCTTGGAGGCCGACGAAGCCGACTCGGCGCCGCTGACGAGTGTCTATGGGCGCGCACTGACGCCGGACTACGCGAGCCCGGAACTGCTGCTCGGCGAACCGATTGACGCGCGCAGCGACATTTACTCTTTAGGAGTTCTTCTCTACGAAATGCTGACAGGCCTTCGCCCCTACAGGCTAAGCAGCGCCGCATCGGTCGGGGCGCTCGAACAGGCCATTGCCGCTGTCGAAGTGAAAAAACCCAGTGCGCAGCAGGAAGCGGATGCAAGCACTGCTCGCAGCACGACGCCGGAGAAACTGGCGCGCGAACTGCGTGGTGATTTGGATGCCATCGCGCTCAAGGCGCTGGCGAAGCGGCCGCTCGAGCGCTACCAAAGCGTCGCCTCGCTGGCCAAGGATCTGCGGCGCTACATCGATAGAAAACCGATCGAGGCTCTGCCGGCCCGCTTCACCGATCGCCTGATCAAGTACGTGCGGCGAAATAAGGCGGTCGTCGCGGTCAGCGCGATGGCGCTCGCTGCCGTTCTGGCAACGGTTGCCTTCATGGTGTGGGGACCGGGGCGCCAGACGGCGGACGGCGTCCGAGACCCGTTGGCGCAGGCCAAGGTTACGCGTCTCACCGATTTTGCGGGGACCGAACAGGCGGCTGCCATCTCGCGCGATGGCCGATTTGTCGCGTTTCTGGCGAACCGGGATGGAAGGATGGATGCGTGGTCGACGGAAATCGGCAGCAACCGCTACCGCAATCTGACCGAAGGACAGGTTCATGACATGAGCAACGCCTCGGTGCGAACGGTCGGCTTCTCGCCCGACGGCGCGCTGGTGACGCTATGGACACGCAGCGCCGACGGCTCGCGTCCCGAGGACATCAAGATTTTAGGCGCGCCCACGGCCGGTGGCCCGCTGCAGGTCTATTTGCACGAAGCCGCCGAGTACGACTGGTCACCGGACGGCAAACAGCTGGTGTTTCATACGACCGCGCCGGGCGATCCATTGTTCGTGCGTGCCGCGCAGGATTCAACCCCGCACCAAATCTATGTCGCACCGCCGGGTATTCACTGTCACTTTCCGATCTGGTCGAGCGACGGCGAGTTCATTTATTTCTTGCGGGGTGAGCCTCCCGCGCACTGGGACGTCTGGCGGCTGCAGCCCTCGGGAACGGGGCTCGAGCAAATCACCTTTCACAACACGAAGCTCAGCTATCCGGTCGCACTTGATTCGCGAACTCTGATTTATCTCGCCACCGACTCTGACGGCTCCGGGCCGTGGCTGTACGTCATGGATCTGCGGCTGAAACAAGAGCGGCGCATCAGCTTCGGACTGGAACGCTACCTTTCGCTGGCGGCGAGCGCGGACGGCATGCGGTTGGTGACAACCGTCGCCAATTCTCGGTCGGAGCTGTGGAGCGTGCGCATTGACGGCAATGGGCCGCCGCCCAAAAGTGCCGCGCCGATAGTGCCGGCGCTGCAGAACGCCGTGGCGCCGCGCTTCGGACCCGGATTTGTCGCCTATATGTCGACCGGCGGCGGCCGGCGAGGGATCTGGAAGCTCGCGAACGGCGCGGCAACCGAGCTGTGGAACGACGCCGAGGCAGATCGCGTCGGGGCTCCGGCCATTGCGCCGGACGGCCGCCGCATTGCCTTTACCGTCGAGAAGCATGGTGCGACGCAGCTGTATGTTATCGACAACGACGGCGGAAACGCGCGGCTGGTATCAGGCACGCTTGCGCTGCGCGGTGATTTGGCCTGGACTCCCGATTCGCAATCGATCGTCGGCGCGATCGTGCAGGGCGGCGAACCGCGTCTATCGAAAATTCTTCTGAATGGCGGTCCGCCGCAACCGATGGCAACAGAGTATTCCATCAATCCAGTCTGGTCCTCGGACGGAAAATACCTCGTTTATTCCGGCGCAGATGTGGGGATGAGATTCCCGTTGCGAGCCTCGGCCCCGGACGGCAGACCGTACGGCATGGCGAGTTTGATACTGACGCGCGGAGCGCGGCGCGTTGCGTTCGCGCCAAACTCCGGCTCGCTCGTCATTCTTCGCGGCGAGATTGCGCACAAGAATTTCTGGCTGTTGAATCCGCAGACCGGCGCTGAGCGTCAGCTGACCGATCTGCCGTCAAGCTTCGCCATTGGCGATTTCGACGTGTCGCCGGACGGAACAGAAGTCATCTTCGACCGTGTGCAGGACAGTTCCAGCATTGCGTTGATCGAGCGCGCACGCTGAACAGCGATTTGCAATTCGAAGCAGCGGTTGCCCGCGTGCTCCGGGCGGCCGACGAGGGCCGCCCGGAGTCGCTCAATATCTAGTGGAACACCTTCACGAGTGCCGCGGCATTGATGGTGCCGAGGCCTGTGCCCTGGTCATACCCCGCTTTGCCCTTGTAAAACCAATCGGTCCCGGAGGTGATGTCATCAAACGGTCCGTTGTTCGAGTAGCCGTGATCAGCCAATGCTTGGTACAGCTGCGGATTGACCAGGCCGAGGCGGGTGCCATTGGCCTGTCCGATCAACGAGAAAATGCCGTTCAATTGCGGCGCGACGAAGCTGGTGCCGCCGAAAAAGTCGTTGAACCCGCCGTCCACGGTCGAGAACAGGATGTATCCGGTCTCGGGATCCGCGTTGAGTGAGATGTCGGGAACGTTGCGTCCGGCGAAGTTGCCCGGCACGTTGAACAAAGTCACCGGCTGGGTAAGGTCATTGTTAGGAACGCCGGCATCGCTGACCGCGAAGTTGGGGTAGAACAGCCAGGTTTGATTCGGTTCCGTCCGCTTCAATCCATTGACGACCTTCTGGTAGTCCGGAGCCGGGAACACGAAGCTCACGCCGCCGCCGCCGCCGACCGAGAATTCGTCGTTCTTGATCCCGGTCAAGTTGAAGAGATAGTCGTTCAGGTAATCCCAGGCCCAAATCCGCTCGGTCGGAATCACGATATTGCCGTGCTGCAAGACCAGCGTGGTCGCCAACGTGGTGCCGCCTGCCGAGGTGACATACGGATCGTCGCCCGGCGCATCCACGCTCAGCGGCGCGTTGAAGGGACCGACGAACGCCGGGTCGCCAATGACGGAGGGGAACGAGCCGTTGGCATCGTAGGCGCCGTCGTCACCCGACGAGACAAACATCGAAATGCCCTGCGCCGCGAATTCGGCAAACGCTTGGTGCGTGGCTATCAGGTCCAGATGCGTGTCCGTCGTGAAGGGAGTTTCGAAATCGAATATTTCCGAACCACCCCAGCTGATGGAAAGCGTGTCGACCAGATTCTCGGATGCGGCCTTGTAGAACACATCGATGAAACCGGCTTCGGTGTTCGGTGCGTCGTACACCCGAATCTTGGCGAACGGCGCCAGCCCGCCTGACTGCTCGACGTCCAGCGACGTTTCGCCCGTGCCCGCAACGGAGGAGAGTTCACCGCCGCCGTCGACGTGAATCTGGGTGATGCGATTCGGCAAAACTTTGAGGCCGATCAGGTCCCAGTACGTGTACGCATCCTCGGGTTGAAAATTGGCCAGGGTCGCAATTCCAACGGTGCGGCCTTTGCCATTGATGCCCTTGGAATACAGCGGGTTTACGCCGTATTGATTCGCGACGTCGCCCACGGTCAGATCACCCGGCACGCCCGTCGCGGTGCCGTTGGTCAGAGGAAACGTGATCTCGGGTTTAACCCGGGCAAGAGCTGCGTTGTTGGAAACGCTGCGATGCTTGGGGACGAACTGCGCCGTTTGGGTGTCGAGACCGGCAACGGTGAGTACCACGTCATTCAGCAATCGCGGAATGCTGAAAGAGCCATGATGCCTGCGGAAGTGCCGGCCTTTGTGGTCGACGTAATCATGGATCGACGTGGAGAACACCGAATTGAACTGTTCAACCGTGCCGGTCGCCTTGATCAATAGATTGTCCGAGTAGACTTCATTGATCACGATGCCTTTCGACTTCATGTAGTCGGTAACCAGCTTGACTTGCAGATTCGAAGGCGCAAAGAGAGCCTTGAACTCATTTACGTTCAAGAAGCGATGATAGAGCCGGCTGCGTGGATTGACGGTGGCTTCGATGAAGTCATCGAGCTGATCCTGGTGCTGCACCTTCAGAACGATCGACACCGTCTGCGCCGCGCTCGCTGCGGCAGGGCCCATGTCCTGCGGCTGAAATTTCGGCGGTGTTCCGGCCTGTACGCTCAACGAAAAAACGGCTGCGGCGGCGAACGCCACCCAGCGGCACGCGTGAATCTTCATTAGTTTCCATCCCCATTGTTATTAGGACCCGAACCAGGTCCTTGCCAATCGACATTACTGCGCGAACTGCAGAGGCGAGTCAATACCATTCCATGCCGTTGGACGGACGCGATATGACAATATCTGACCGCGCTGCGAACTCGCTTGCCTCATGGCGCGAAAAAAGGGAATAGGGTCGCAGCCGATTGCCTATCGAAATTACTGAGCCGTAAGCATCGGGGCGCGACCAATTGCGCGACAATCGCTGTGCGGTCGTCGCAACCTGCGTCGCTCTGAGTTGTTTTACTGTCGAGGCCATTGAATTGCTTGAATTTAAGTCGACTCGTCGAGGTTTGTTCACCGCGCTCGCCCTGTTGCTCGCGCCACTCATCAGTGGCTCGAGCCTGGCCGCCGAGATCGCGGATGTATTCGCGCATCCGCCGGAGCTCGAGCCGGACGTGCGCTTCTGGATTCGCGTCTACACCGAGGTCACCACCGACCAGGGATTGCTGCACGATGACTGGAATTTGGGATTGGTCTACGAAGTTCTGCGATTCGATCCGGCGGATTCCCCGAGGCAGCGGGAGCGAATCGTGGCGCAGGCCAAGGCGCACTATGCCGAGCTGCTGCGGCGATTTGCGTCAGGCGCGACCGACAACCTCACGGCGCACGAGAGGCGCATCCTGCATGCCTTTGGCGAGAAGACGACGCCGGCTCAATTCCGCGATGCCATCGATCGCATTCGCTTTCAGCTCGGCCAGGCTGACCGCTTTCATGAGGGCTTGCTGCGCGCCCAAGCGTATGAGGCGAACATTTCGCGGGTTCTCACCGACCGCGGCGTGCCGGCGGAGATAGGAGCTCTGCCGCACGTCGAATCGTCCTTCAACCCCGCGGCCTATTCGCGCGTGGGCGCCGCCGGTTTGTGGCAGTTCATGCCGGGAACCGCCAGGCGATTCATGCGAGTCGACAGCTTGGTCGACCAGCGGTTGGATCCCTACAGCGCGACCGAGGCGGCGGCGAATCTGATGCTCTACAACTACCGGCTGCTGGGCAGTTGGCCGCTGGCGGTCACCGCCTACAACCACGGCCCGGGGGGCTTGCGGCGCGCTCAGGACGAGCTGGGGACCAACAATATCGCGGTGATCGTCAAGCGCTATCAGGGCGCGACATTCGGATTTGCGTCCCGCAATTTCTACGTTGCGTTTCTGGCAGCGCTCGAAGTCGACCGCCACGCCGAGAAATATTTTGGCCCGCTGACGCACCTTCCGGACACGCAAAGCACCGTGGTGGTGCTTCCCGACTACATCCCCGTCGACGCACTCGCCAAGGCCTTCAAAGCCGACCTGGGCGCGCTGCGCGTGCTGAACCCGGCGCTGCGTCCGCCGATCTGGAATAAGGCGCGCTTCGTGCCCCGCGGCTATGCGCTGCGCATTCCGGGTACAGCGCAAGCCTCCGACATCGCCGAGGCCTGGGCGCGCCTGCCGCCGACGATGCGCTACCTCGTGCAGAGAAATGACGGCCCGCACCGGGTGCGCCGTGGTGAGACGCCGGCAAGCATCGCCGCGGCCAGCGGCGTTGCGTTGAGCCGGTTGCTCGCGGCGAACGGCTGGAGCGGCACACGCGAATTGGCTCGCGGTGAAGTCGTGCGAATACCGATGCCGGCGTCGCGCGCGGAGGCCGCAGCCCCCGGTGCCGCGACGCCCGCAGCCGCGACGGCACCGCCGGCGATTGTCGCCGCCGCGCCCGTCGAAGCACCCGCTGAAGCAGCAATCAAAAGGCTGCCGCCGCCGCCGAAGGAGCCGGTGTCGGAACGGCAAGCTGCGAGTACGGCGCTGCTGCCGGCAGCAGCACCCACCGGTAACGCGGATACCACTGATTATGGCGTCGGCCCGGGCAGCACCGTCGTCGTGCAAGCGACGGAAACCTTGGGCCACTTCGCGGATTGGTCCAAAGTCAGCTCGCAATCGCTGCGCGCGCTCAACAAACTGCGCAAAAATGCCATGGTGACCCTCGGGCACAAGCTCAAGCTGGATCTATCCAAGGTAAGCGCCGCGCAATTTGAAGCGAGCCGGCGCGACTATCATCGCCAACTGCAGGAGACCTTCTTTGCGACCCACCGCATCGCAGGCACTGAGAACTACGTGGTCAAAAAAGGCGAGTCGCTTTGGATCATCGCCCAGCAGCATTCGGATCTACCGGCGTGGCTGGTCGCCCAATACAACCCCGATGTCGATTTCGCCGATGTTCGACCCGGCACCGTCATTGCCCTGCCGCGGGTCGAAGGCATCAATCGGCAGTGATGCCGCGGGAATGCAGGTAGTCCGTCAGCGTCTCACGTGTGTCGCCGCTGGCGATGAAGTTCACGATGGAGTCGTCGGCGGCGCGTACATTGAGCTCCAGTTTCTCGCTGGCCGCCATTTGCCTCAGCATCTCCACCGTAAGTTCGAAATAGGCCGTCTGTCCCCAGGACGCAGCCGCTTGGTAGGCCCCTCTACCCAGTTGCGGGGCGTCGATCGGCGTCAGCACTCGCGTGCCGCCGTCGAGAATCAGCGTCAGTGCCGTGGGAGAACGGATATCGGCGATGGGGCGATCGTTGCCGGGTGCGATGTGTATCCACAATCCGTAAACAATCGCACCGCTTCGATCCCATTCCACCGGGCCCAGGTAGGCGAAGCTGATCTTCTTTCCCACCAGGCTGCCCAGTACCTGCAACCCGCCGCCTTGGCGAAGACTCGGCACCAGCTCGATCGGCTCCTTGAGCGAGCCGACGGTCATGGCCGTACGCTCATCCAAGTACTCCACGGACTTGCTGGACGGCTGCGACGCGCACGCGCTCAGGAGCACGAGGATCAACCCGCCGGGAATGCATAATTGGCGCATATCCCGCAGTATACCGGGACGTGAGCTGGAGCCGATTATTGAGTTGCCCCTACCAGGTATACTTTTGGCAATGGTTAAGCGATTCGGCCGTTATTCGGCGACAAGTCTGTTCATGTGTCTGGTGCTGGCGACGGGTGCGGGCGGTATGGGCAGCGCCTTGGCGGCAGAATCGGCTCTCGCCGATCGCGTGGTCGTCCACAAGTCCGAGCACAAGCTGTACCTGTACAGCGGCGACCATCTTTTGGGCGTCTACAGAGTAGCGCTGGGATTGAGCCCCGTAGGACAGAAGGAGCGCGAGCGCGACTTCAAAACTCCCGAAGGACGGTACTTCCTCGCGCGGCGCAATACGCGCAGCGATTACTTTCTGGCAATCCAAGTCTCCTATCCCAACAAAGTGGACGAGCTGCGCGCGCAAAAGAAGGGCTGGGCCCCGGGCGGCTCGATCATGATTCACGGGTTTCCCAACTCGCCCCACCATCCGACGGCGTATTATGAGTCGAACGACTGGACCGATGGCTGCATAGCTCTCTCGAACTCCGACATGGTCGAAGTGTGGATGCGCACGCAGGATAATATTCCGATCGATATCTACCCCTAAAGATAGGTGCTGCGTGGAAGCCTCGATTCTTTCGTCTGACATGGTCGATGCGCGGGTGGCCCCAAAGGGCAGCTTGGAGCACCTTTCGCAGCAGGAAATCGCCAAACTGCTGGATTCCGGGCAGGGCGGCCTGTATCCCTTGTTTCGAAAGTGCGCGCTCGCCGTGCTCAATTCCGGCAGCGAAATCGACGACGCACGGGTGATATTCGAAAAGTACCGCGACTTCGATCTTCGCATCGTGCGCCAGGCCTGGGGCATCAAGCTCGAGATCAAGAATGCACCGGCGGCGGCCTTTGTCGACGGCGTCAGGATCAGGGGTCTCAAGGACCACCTGTTCGCGGTGCTGCGCGATGTGGTGTTCATCTCCAACGAAATCATGGAAAGCGGCCGTTACGACCTCAACTCCTCGGCCAGCATTACCAATGCGGTTTTCCACATTCTGCGCAATGCGCGGGTATTGGAGCTGCAGGTGCGGCCCAATCTCGTGGTCTGCTGGGGCGGGCATTCCATTCGCCGCTTCGAGTACGACTACACGAAAAAAGTAGGCTATGAACTCGGGCTGCGCAGCTTGGATGTCTGTACCGGCTGCGGACCGGGCGCCATGAAAGGGCCGATGAAGGGAGCGACCATCGGTCATTCGAAGCAGCGCATCACCGATGGGCGGTACTTGGGGATCACGGAACCCGGCATCATAGCCGCGGAGCCGCCCAACCCCATCGTGAGCCAATTGGTCATCATGCCGGACATTGAAAAGCGCCTCGAAGCGTTCGTGCGCTTGGGTCACGGCATCGTGATTTTTCCCGGCGGCGCCGGAACGGCCGAAGAGATTCTGTACTTGCTCGGCATTTTGCTCGATCCCGCCAATCAGAACCTGCCTTTCCCGGTCGTGTTCACGGGTCCGGCCGACAGCGCCGAGTATTTCCAGCAGATCCACCGCTTCGTCGGCGCGACCTTGGGGAGCGCCGCGCAGGCGCGCTACAAGGTGATCATCGACGACCCGGGCGGCGTGGCGCGTGCGATGGTGCAGGGCATGGCGGAGGTTCGCGACTATCGCCGCCAGGCGAGTGATTCCTACGGCTTCAATTGGTTGCTGAAGATTCCTTTGGAGTTTCAACGGCCATTCGAGGTCACCCATGCCTCGATGCGCGCGTTGCGCTTATCGCTCGATCAGCCGGTGCATGAGCGCGCCGCCGACTTGCGGCGCGCCTTCTCCGGAATAGTCGCCGGCAACATCAAAGAATACGGCGTGAGCGCCATCGAACGCTTCGGGCCCTACGAGCTTGCCGGAGAACCGGCGATCATGGAGCCGCTCGATAAACTGTTGCGCTCGTTCGTCGCGCAAGGCCGGATGAAATTCACGGGTGCCGAATACAAGCCCTGCTACCGACTCGTGGCATGACGCAGGAGCTGTATATCCGGTATCGATTCGACCTGCCGGACGGCTCGAAAAAACATGTGGATCTGAATTTCGCGGCCGCGGATTTCCGGCTGTCGAATCCAACGCCGATCGATCCGCCGTTCTGGACCGAATTGAAGTTCAGCCAGTGCGCAAACTGTCCTTTGAGCAGCGACGAATACGCGCATTGTCCCGCCGCACTGCACATGGCGCCGGCGGTCGAGTCGCTCAAGGCATTGGTTTCGTTCGACGTGGTGGGCGTGACGGTCACGCAGGCTGAGCGCACGATTCATGCGGAAACGACGGCGCAACAGGCCATGAGTTCCGTGTTGGGATTGATCATGGCGACCTCGGGTTGTCCCTGGACCGATCGGCTGCGCCCGATGGCGCGCTTCCATCTGCCCTTCGCGAGCGAAACGGAAACCGTCTATCGAAGCGTATGCATGTTTCTGTTGGCGCGCGAACTGGTGGGTGTGGGCGAAGCGCACGGATTCGCACAGCTCACCGATCTGTATGAAAACCTGCACGTGGTCAATCGCGACATGTCGCGCCGCCTGGGCGCAGCCACACGAACCGACCCCGCACGCAACGCCATGGCGCTGCTGGACTCTTACACGACCCTGTTGCCGGCGGCACTCGAATCCTCGCTGCAGGAACTCAAGCCGCTGTTCGGTGCCTGGCGAGGACCCAAGAATCAGTCCATTTAACTTACCGCGACATTGTGTGAGATGCGCATCCCAATGCGCGTCGCTGTTGCGCGACAGTGCAGGCAGCGCGTGACACAGTTCCTGTCGAGGAAAGGGCGCGGCACTTACTGTCGTTCCCATCGACAGAGGCAAACGAGATGAGCGACCTTAAGAATACAACTCGATACACCGGGGTGGACCGCAGGACCCCTCGCGCTGACTCGACCGTTGTCAAAACCGGCGGTCGACACGCGGCGATCACCAACAGTCTCTACAACTGGCACAGTTACAAGAACTGGGCGGAAAAAGCTCGCGGTAATTTCGACGAAAAAAAATAAGCGGAAAAAATGAGCGGCGTTGATCCGCCGCGGACCGACCTCGCAGTCAAGCCGGTACGGGCAATGGATTGATGCCTCCAACAGGCTGCGCCGCACCTTCCTTCGCTTTCAGCCACGCCAACAGCGGCTGCCAATCCTCCAGATCCTGTTCCACCACATAGCGCTTCATCTCATGAATGCCGAGGCCCAGCTCCGCGGCGCGCACATAATTTTGCGAGTCCCGCAATGTGGCTATGACCGGGATGCGCAAAGTCTCGAGAAACCGCATCAGCGATTGATAGATCAAGGTATTGCGCTTGACGCGATTGGCAACCACGCCGATGCGATACTCATCGCGCCGCACCTTGGCGATCAGCAGCAGGTCGGCGATGCATTTGGAGCAGGCGTGGATATCGATGTCGGAAGGCAGGACCGGCACGATGATGGCATCGGCATTCTTGGTCATGTCCGGCATTTCTTGGGCGGGCACCGCCGCCGGCGTGTCGACGATGACATGCGCCGCATCCGATGGAATGCGCATCTGCCAGGCACGGGTCATGCCCGAATTGCGCTCGAACCCGGCTACGCCGTGGATGAACGGCTGATCGGGCTTGCGTTTCTTGAGCCAGCGGCTGCTGGATGCCTGGGGGTCGTTATCCTGCAGCAGTGGACGGTCGCCCTGGCCCGCATAATAGCTGGCGAGATTGGTGGCTATCGTCGTTTTGCCAGAACCCCCTTTTGGGTTCAGGACGAGAATGCGCTGCATGTCCGCAGAGCCTACGCAGCCCCAGGCACCATGGCAAGCCGATGCCCCGCTTAGGGTTGTGATCCCACTCACGGTTAGCGCCGAGGCATATACCTAGACTGCCAGCCAATGGAATGGATGTTACAAGTGGTTGATGAAGTGGACGATGCCGTGAGTGCCCTGCGGCTGTTCGCGATGGGCTGGAGCGAGGAAATCGGCCTGGTGGCCGCCGGGAGCGCTGCGGCCTGCGCCTGCGCCGTATGCGCGGCGGTGCTGCGCGGCGTCTCTTGAGAGACTCCGGCCGGCAAAATCCATTATGATGCCGCCCATGGCATCCATACACTTTGCAAAATTCACCCTTATCGCACTCATCGCAGTCACTGCGGCTTGTAGCGGCAAGTCCGATGCGCCGGCGACAAGCGGCGCGCCGCCTGCCGTGACGGTGCTGCAGTCGGTAACGCTCAAGCCCGGCACCGGAGCGACGATCGCCGGCGGACAGATGGCGGTCGTTCAGTACACCGGTTGGTTATACGAGGCCGGCGCGACCGACCATAAAGGCAAGCAATTCGACAGTTCGCGAAACGCCGGAAGAGAAGCCTTCAAGTTTCCCGTGGGAACGGGCTCGGTCATCAAGGGGTGGGATCAGGGCGTACTCGGCATGAAGATCGGAGAGAGTCGCCGGCTCACGATTCCGCCCGATTTGGCCTATGGCGACAGCGGTACGGGCGGCGGGCTCATTCCGCCCGGCGCGACTTTGGTGTTCGACGTCGAACTGCTCGGAATCGAATAGGCAATCGAAGCGGCCGAGCTGCCTCAGCCGCTCCTAAAAGCCAAAATCAGATCAGTTCACGTATTCCTTGAGCGTCTTCAAGGCGGCAATGCGCACCTTCTTGCTCGCCGGCTTCGCCTTGAACATCATCTTTTCGCCGTTGAACGGATTGACACCCTCGCGCGCCTTGGTGGCGGGCTTCTTCACGACCTTCATCTTCAAAAGTCCGGGCAGTGTGAACAGACCGTGACTTCGCAGACTCTTCTTGATCGAGGCGCCAAGCGAGTCAAACACGGCTCCGACCTGCTTCTTCGAGAGCTCAGTTTCCTTTGAAATCGTAGCGAGAATTTCAGACTTGGTCGGTGCTGCATTCTTTTTCGCCATATTAAATCTCCTAAAATGTTTTCCCAGCGCGGGCAGTCAATGCCCCCACCGTGGGCGAAATTGCCCACAAATTCAACTCGGCGCCGAAAATAACATAGAAAAAAGCCGATGTTTAGCGCAATCGCGAAAAAAGATTTTGTCTGTCGATGCAATTTGCACTGGTTTTTCAGGCTTCCGCAACTGCAAGGGTGCGATTCGCGGCGCCATGAGTTGCTTCGTTCACAGTGATATCAGGCATGTACGAGGCGATGTTCAACGCAGTAACACTAGCAGCGCACCGATGGCGATCGAAACCCAGAGGACAGAAAAATCTATTTGTCCGATGCGGGGAATAATCCGGCGCACGGGTTTTAAAATGGGTTCGCACACCTGCGCCAGCAAGCGGACACCCGGCGCGTAGCCGCCCGGCGACACGAAACTCGTCAGCCAGTAGATCAGCATCGCGAACAAATAGACGCGAAGCACCAAGCCCACCAGGTCGAGGAGGGTGATGCGCAGGAATGCGACAGCATCGCCGACGCCCCCGCCCGCCATCGACATCAAGATGAAGGTGCGCGTCGCAGCCACCAACAGCACAGCGACGACGGTCGCGGTATCGATCTTGCCGATGGGCGGCAGCACCTTGCGAAAGGGCAGTATCAGCCAGTTCGTCACGCGCACGATGGCATCGGCCATCGGATCTCGAAAATCGGCTCGCACCAATTGAAACAGCAGCCGCAGCACAAAGGCGAGCAGCAGGAGCCATAACAACATATCGACGATATATCTGATCGCTTCCATATCAAGCGCTTCGCGCTACCTTTCAACGGGGCCGGGGCGGCCCCGACCGAGAAATAAAATCATGGGGTGCCGAACTCGGCGGCGAGTTCGGCCGAACGTCGGTCGGCTGCGGCCACCGCGTGCGCGACGATAGCACGAAGGCCCGCGGCATTAAGAACCTCGAGCGCAGCTGCGGTGGTGCCGCCCTTCGAAGTCACTTGCTCACGCAGGGTGGCGAGGGAATCTTGCGAGTGACGCGCCATTTGCGCGGCGCCGAACGCCGTTTCCAGGGTCAAGCGGTGTGCAATCCCGGTGGGCAGCCCGCGTTCGTGCGCCGCCGCCTCGAGCGCCTCCATGAATAAGAAAAAGTACGCCGGACCGCTGCCCGACAGAGCGGTGACGGTGTCCATTTGCGATTCGTGCTCCACCCACACGGTGGCGCTGACGGCAGCCATGATGGCCTCCGCCAATGCGCGGTAGGCGGCCCCGATGCCGGCGGGAGCGTACAAGCCGGTTGCGCCGAAGCCGTTGAGCGCCGGCCGGTTGGGCATGGTGCGAATGACCGGGACCTGCGGTCCGAACCAACGCGCTAGCGAGGCATGAGGGATGCCGGCGGCCACCGAAATCACCAGAGGCCGGGTCGCCGCGAGATGCGGCGCCAAACTCAACGCCACGGCGCGCATCTGCTGCGGTTTGACGGCAAGCACCACCACCTCGGCGCCCTGCACGGCGCTCACGTTGTCAGCCGCAGTCTGGACCGCGTAGTCGCGACCCAGCCGCTCGAGTTGATCCTGGCTGGGATCGGCCACGATCAGCCGCTCAGCGGACAAACCCCGCTTGGTCAGGCCGCTGATCAGCGCGGCGGCCATGTTGCCGCCGCCGATGAATGCCAGCTTTCTTATATTGTTCATTCGTCCGTCCTCTTGCGATGGCTTCGTCAGATTACCTGGATCGCCCTACCGGGATCCGAAAAGCGCCGTGCCGATTCGAACCAGCGTTGCTCCTTCGGCGATGGCGGACTCGAAATCTCCGCTCATGCCCATCGACAGTGTATCGAGCTTCAGGCCGCCGGCGTTCAGGCCCTCCAGGGCGACTCGGAGGCGCGCGAAGACCGCGCGCTCGTCGTTCGGCGTGGCTTGCGGCGGCGGGAGGCACATGAGACCGCGCAGCTGCAATCGCGGCAGCTCGGCCACAGCCATTGCCAGCCGGGGCAAAGCATCCGGTGAGACGCCGCCCTTGGTCGGTTCCGGCACCAGCGCCACCTGGATGCACACATTCAGCGGCGGGGCGTGAAAGGGCCGTTGCCCCGACAGCCGCTGCGCGACATTCAGGCGATCCACGCTGTGCACCCAATCGAAGCGCTCGGCAATGGGGCGGGTCTTGTTGGACTGAATGGCGCCGATGAAGTGCCACCGCACGCTCAAATCGCCCATCAGCTCCATTTTGGCAAGAGCTTCTTTCAGATAATTTTCGCCGAAATCCGTGACGCCGGCGGTGGCGGCGAGGCGTGCAGTTTCGGCAGTCTGCGCCTTGGTAACTGCGACCAAAGTGACCGTAGCGGGGTCTCGCCCCGCCGCAATGGCCGCACTC
>DATHFW010000105.1:0-2822 GCA_035317945.1 Steroidobacteraceae bacterium
TGCGCTGGACCAAGCACGCACTGAATAACTGGCTGCGTCTCGCCGGCCCGAGCTTTGATACGTCGCTCGCCCTGGAATTCTTAGGGTTTAGATTGGCGGATGTTCGCGAAGGGCTGGCCGCCGCTCGAGAGAAGCGCCGGGCGGTGTTCAAGCCAACCTCCCAAGAGTGAACCCAAGCTGCGCGCGCATCGATGACGCATATTCAAGAATTGGTGGCGGCCGATCCGATTCTGGGAGCGTCACGCGCGCAGCTTGAGTCGTTGCAGCTGGAGCGCTTGCGCGCGACGCTGCATCACGCTTACGCCAACAATGCGAGTTATCGGCAGAAATTCTCCGCCGCCGGCGTCCACCCCGATGATCTGCGCTCCTTGAGCGATCTGGCGCGATTTCCGTTCACGACCAAGGCGGACCTGCGAGCGGCCTACCCATTCGGCTTTTTCTCCGTGCCCATGGATCAAGTGGCGCGCATTCATGCCTCGTCCGGCACGACCGGCAAGCCGACCGTGGTGGGATACACCAAGAATGACCTCACCGTCTGGAGCGGACTGGTCGCGCGATCGATCAGGGCGGCGGGCGGCCGCGCCGGGATGAAGGTGCACATTGCCTATGGCTACGGTCTTTTCACCGGCGGCTTGGGAGCGCACTACGGCGCGGAAGCAGCGGGTTGCACGGTCATACCGATGTCAGGCGGTCAGACAGAAAAGCAAGTTCAGTTGATCTGCGATTTCGCGCCCCAGATCATCATGGTGACGCCCAGCTACATGCTTGCCATCCTCGATGAATTCAGGCGCCAAGGAATCGACCCGCGCGCCTCTTCGCTGCAAGTGGGGATCTTCGGCGCCGAACCCTGGGGCGAAGGCATGCGCGCCGAAATCGAAAACGCCTTCGGCATCGACGCCTGCGACATCTACGGATTATCGGAAGTCATGGGCCCCGGGGTCGCGCAGGAATTTGCGCACACCAAAGACGGGCCGACCATTTGGGAGGATCATTTCTTACCCGAAATTGTGGACCCGAACAGCGGCAAGCCGGTGGCCGACGGGGAGGAAGGCGAATTGGTGTTCACGTCGCTGACCAAGGAAGCCATGCCCGTGATTCGCTATCGAACGCGCGATTTGACGCGGCTGATGCCCGGCAGCGTCACCGCCATGCGGCGCATGGCCAAGATCAGCGGCCGCTCGGACGACATGCTCATCGTGCGCGGCGTCAATGTCTTTCCTTCGCAAATCGAAGAGATGATTCTGCGCTGCGCAGGCCTGGCGCCGCACTACGAGATCGAGTTGACCCGGCCAAAACGCCTCGACGAAATTCGAGTTGTGGTCGAAGCTCGCGCAGAGTTGGCCCACGAGTCGCAACCCGCCGAGGCTCTGCTTCTCGCGGCGAAACTGAAAGAGCATGTCGGAATATCGGCGGACATTCGCGTCGTGCCCTGCGGCTCCCTGGCGCGCTCAGCCGGAAAAGCGCAGCGCGTCCGCGATCTCCGCTAAGACCCAGAATTCGAATGCGGCGCCAGGTTCATTGCCCGGTGCGATTCGGCGGTATCGAATACGTGCCCACCGCATGCGCCACCATCTCTTCCTTTCGGTCCGAGTAAAGCGCTACTTCGCCGACGACCAGAATTCGGCCCACTTTCATCAGCCGGCATACGCCGACGATGGGATTGCGCGCCGAGGGCTTGCGCAGAAAATTAATGGTCAAGCTGGTGGTCACAGCCAGTGGCACGAGGCCGATGGTGCCCAGAATGGCGACGTAAAGCGCCACATCCGCGACGGCCATGAGCAAGGGTCCAGACACGGTGTCTCCGGGGCGCAGCTGCGCCGGCCCGATGGGATGCGATACGGTGGCCGAACGGTCACCCACTTCTTCCACGATGCATTTGCTTTGAGGAAATTCGCGCGCCAGAAAATCAACAATTTCCGCCTTGGTCGGCATGGGTGTCCCAGCAGTTGCAATGGCTACAAAGTAACTTATCTCGGCAGCGCCGTGTAGCCGCGCGGCTTTTTCGGAGGAAACGCCCGCAAGTTGCAACGCTTCTTGCCGCACTTGGAGCAGCGCATGCGCTTGGCGACATCCTCCAGCCGGGCATCCCAACCGCACAGGCGCCCGAGCGTGAGCGGCTCCGCCTTGCGCTCATGTCCGCACTCCAAACACTTCAGCACCAAGGTGTATTGGCCGAACTCATCGCTTAACTTGTCGATATGAAACTCGGCGGACATGAGGCAGATTGTTACGGTCCAATGCGTTCACGTCCATCCAGTTCCGAAGTCTCGACAACACTGTATAGAGCACTTACCTAAGCCTTGCGCGACTGCGCGCCCGCAGGTTGAGCTTCGCGGCACGCAACAAGACTTGCGAATACAGAATGTGAAACCATAAAAGAAAATGAAATCCGCCGCCCCGTGCCGGGGCTCTCGTCCGCTTGTCACGCTTGACCGCAACGGCTGATCCGAATCGCAGGCGAGTCCCGCCACCGGCTGCCGGCGCCACGCAAAACCATGATCGCGTACGCTCGTAGCGATCGCACATCAGCAGTTGGGTCGCCGTGCGCTGCCCCACGTACCACGCGGAAAACGTGGCGGATGCCCCGTCGGCGACCGCGCGCGCGTCAGCCTTGCTGGCTGATGCGCCGAGCAAGAGACGCAATATGAACCCTTCGATGCGAAATACCGGCGAGGTGTAAAAAGCGAAAACGAAATCTGTCAGATCGACTTCGCGATCGATGGTAACGGTAAAACAGTCGGCATAGGGCCCCCATCGCTCCGGATGCGGCCCGCCTCGGTAGGTCTTCAGCAGCGCATCGTCCGGTACGGTTTCTCGCATGT
>DATHFW010000106.1:0-7058 GCA_035317945.1 Steroidobacteraceae bacterium
TTGATGTTCAAGGTCGAATGCCGTGCGCCTGACGGCACGACGGGCATGTCGGTGCGCCGCGCCGCGAGCTTGGGGTAAAGATCGCGTTCCAGGCGATCAATGACGGCGTTCATATGGCGTACCGCGCAATCGCCCAAGAACGGCATCGACCCATGCGCCATGCGCCCGTGCGTTTCAATTTCGGCCCACCACACGCCGCGATGCCCGATGCACACGCGATCCACATTGAGCGGTTCGGGAATGATGACGTGATCGACGCGCGGCGCGGAGAACCAACCGCGCTCTGCCAAGTAGTGCACGCCGCCGTAGCCGCCGGACTCCTCGTCGACGGTGCCCGAGATTTCCAGCGTTCCCGGCAGACTCGCGCCTGAATCGATCAACGCTTCGACCGCAATGATGGATGCCGCGAGTCCGCCCTTCATGTCGCAGGCGCCGCGGCCATAGACTTTGCCGTCTTTGACGATCGCCGCGAACGGATCGAGGGTCCAGCCGGCGCCTGTTTGCACCACATCGATGTGGCTGTTGAAGTGCACGCAGGGCCCGGGCGCAGCGCCTTCGCGGCGTGCAACGACATTGATGCGCGGATGGCGCTCGCAGTCGCCGGGCGTGCCGGCGGCATGCACGTACTCGACGGCGAAGCCGCGCGCGCTCAAGCGCCGGCCGATGAATTCGGCGCAGGGCCGATAGGCCTCGCCGGGCGGATTGACCGTGGGGAAGCGAATCAACGCCTGCGCCAGGTCGACCAGATCGTCGCGCCGTCCATCGATCATCGTGAACAGGTTTTCGTACGGATCTTGGGTCAAGTGTCTCTCGGCGAAGTTCGAGCGCGGGTGAATGCGGCTCTGCCGTGCGCCTGCTGTGCCAGAGCCGGCAAGCCGAGTTCGGTGTACAGCGCGGCAAGCATGGTGTTCACCGGCACCCCATTGGGGTCGGCGCTGCGCCGCAGTTCCAGCATGTGCTGCGCGACGCTCGAGCGTCCGCTGCGGCGCGCGGCATCGAGCAAAATCTGCTCGAACAAATCCCGCTGCGCGTGGCTGCCGCCGGTTTCCGACATACGCGGCACGGCCGCGCTGAGGCGCTGCCAGGCCAAGGCATAGTCGCCCCGCGCGTGGGCGTACAGGCCTTCGCAGCCGGGCAGCGCCACTTCCTGCCAAACTGCGCGGCTGAACTCAGGGGCGCGCCGGGCGTGCGCAGCAACCGCATCCAACAGGGTCTGCGCCTCGGGGCGCCCGGCCCGCGCCAAGCCGTAAAGATACTGCAGTGTCAAAAACGGCTGCACCGTGTCCTGGGCGCGCGCCGCAAGATGATCGGCCACATCCTGCCAGCGCGATCCCACATCGATGCCGGCAAGCTCGAATCTTGCGAGCAGCGAGACGGCGCCCACTTGATCCTGCGAATAATCCTTCGCAATGCCCCAGCAATGCCGATCATAAACTTCGAGCGCCTGCCGATCTCGACCCTGGCTCAAATAGAACAACGCCAAATGCCACCAGATGTGCGACAGCATGAAGGAGTTCAATCCGGACCAGGTATCTGCCGCTTCCTCGAGAAACAGCGCCCCCTCTTCCATGCGCCCGCGCGTCAGCAGAACGTGCGCCAGCGCATGCTGCGCCCAGGGTTCCTTGCGCCGCATCGCAAGCGCGGTGCGCGCCTCGAACTCCGCCTCGTCGAGCAGATGGCATTGTTCGTAGCCGAATGCCGCCATGCCGTGCACGTACGGCACGTCCATGTTCGGCGCGCCGACTTTTAGCGCGACGCGCAGCATGTCCGGAGCATTGCCGCGATTGAACTCGAAGTACTGATGAGTCTTGACGACGGCGAGATCGCGCGGAAATTCGTCCGAAATTTGATCGCAAAGGCGAATCGTACGCCCAAGATCATCGTCGACCCAGGCGCGCAGCATGGCGACATTGAGCTGCTCGCGCCGGTTCGCACCCGGCGCCGCGAGTTCGGCCGCGGTCAGGTACTTCGTTGCGCGTGAAGCGGCCTGCGGAGCCTCGAGCAGCATCCACAGGATTCCCGCATAGACATTGGCCATGCAGGAATCAGGATCCGCATCCGCCGCCGACAGAATGTGCTCGGCGCGCGTTTCATACGCCAGGTAGCCCTCGATGAAGTCATCAATGGAGCGCAGTGTCGCGTCGCGCCGCCCAGTGACCGCATTGCCCAGGTAGTCTCGCTGCATGCCTGAATGATACCGGATAGGAAGCGGCGCACGCCGCCGGCCCGCGCCTGCGCGCCTGCGGCGCTCAGCGGGCCTTCAGGAACGCCGCCACATCCGCCGCCGAACGCTGCGCAATCTCGATTTGCGGCAAATGTCCGACCTTGGGATAGGTGATCAATTTGGCGCCCGGTATCGCCGCCGCAAATTTCTTTGCCGCCGCCGGTTCGATGAGCGGGTCGTTCTCGCCCCACAATATCAAGGTCGGCACTTTGATGGTCGACACCAGCTCCGCGGTCGGTCTGGCCGGTGCGCCCATATCGATGCTCATCAAAATGGCGCGATGGCCCGGCGCCCGCTGAAAGTCCGCCCAGCGATCCACGATGAACGGCGTGATCAACGATTTGTCATAAACATCGGTCTTCAGGCCTTCCTCGATCAGCGGCCGGTTATCAATATTGCGCAGCAAGGCGCGGCCGAGGGGATATTTGAGGATCTTGAACGCCAGGGGCACCTCGCCCGGCGGCTTGTCATTCACAAATCCGGCCGCATCGACGAGGATCAACGCGTCGATTCGCTCCGGATGCCGCACGGCGAGCTGCCAGGCCGCGCCGCCGCCCATGGAATTGCCCGCCACCGCAAACTTCGGCAGCGCCAGTTGCGCCGCGAAGGCATCGACAAAGTCCGCCAAACCCTCGGCGTTCAAGCGGCTGCCCTGCGGCGCACGCGTCAACCCGTGCCCGGGAAAGTCCGGGCTGATGATGTGGAACTGGGTTTTCAATTCCTTCACCCAGCCTTCCCAACTCGTGAAGGAATCGCCGAATCCATGCAGCAGGACCAGCAGCGGCAGATTCGGATCGCCGTCGTCGCGATAATGCACGTGGTAGCCGCCGGGTAGATCCACGAAGTGCGAATCGGCGCCGGCGTACTTGGCCTCCAACGTCTCGAACGGGATGTCGGGGCCGCGAAGTTTCAGCCACGCGCCGAGGATGAGCACGATCAGAATCGCCAATGTGATGCCGAGAATTTTCCACATCGCCGTTCCTTAGTATTTGTAGCTCAATCGAATGCCGACGGTCGTGGGTTCGCCGGCGGCGGCGACCTCGCTGCTCGGCAGGAAGAAATTCCGCGTGATGTCATAGGATTTGTCGAAAATATTCCTGCCCCACAGCGTCACGGTCCAAGGCGCGCCGGAGGCCGGCGAGAAGGACAAGTTCGCATTCGCCAGCCAGTATTTCGGGATGGTGAAATCATTGCTGCCCAACAGGAAAAACTGACTGTACGTGTCATGGAAACTGTAGTTGGATTCGGCCGTGAGACTATAAGCGCCGATGTTCCAGGTATAGCTTAAGTCTCCGCCGTAGCTCCACTTGGGAAAGCTCTCCGGCTGACCGTTGTAATCCACCGGCGGCTGCGTGGGATCAATCGGGGAATTGAGAAGTTTGCTGGTGTAGTACCCCTCCACGAAGCCCGCGTACTGCGACACGGACAGCGCCGCGATCGGCCGCCATTGCAAGTCCACTTCGCCGCCGCTGATGCGCGAATTGGCATTGACGAAGCGGCCGATGAAGGACTGCGAGACGTCGTCAAAAACTTTGCCGAGGATCTGCTGATCCCTGTAGCGGTAATAAAACACGGACGCATCCACGCGCAATGTGTGCGTGATATCCGATTTCACGCCCACCTCGTACGCCGTCAGTTTCTCCGGTTCGAACGGATCGGCCGCCAGCGTGTTCAATGTGTTGTGCGCGGTGAACCCGCCCGACTTCACGCCGCGGCTGATGCTGCCGTAGATCAAGGTGTCCGCGATGGGCGTGTAGTCGAGCTCGAACTTGCCTGACGGCAGATTCGAGGTGATCGAGCCACCGAGCGCGCCTCCGGCGAGTGAGGGCACGCCCGGCAGGAAAGCGGTGTTCAGGCCTTTTAATTCCCGTGTCTCATGATCCTCGCGCACACCGAGGGTGACCTTGAACTGATCGGTGATCTTGTAGTCGCCCTGGGCGAACACGCCGACCGAATTCGCGACCTGCTCATAGGTGGTAACCGCAATTCCGCCAAGCCTGTTGGTGAGATCGGAATAAAAGTTCTCGTGAAGATCTTCGTTGGAATAGAAGACGCCCGCCACCCACTGGAAAGCGCCGGTGCCCGTCGATGCCAGCCGCAGCTCCTGCGAGAATACGTTCAAATCGCTGTTCAAATATTCGTCGGAATCGTTGAACTGCGTGGCGTCCCAATCGCCGTACTCACGCCTGATGAGTTTGTTGTACGCGGTGATGCTGGTGAGCTTGGCGCCGCCAAAATCGATGTCGGCCGTAAGATCGGCGCCGTTGTTGCTGTTGTTGAGCCCCGGCTTGGAATCTGCATTGATGCCGATCAGCTTGGCGAAGGTCGGATTGAGCGCCCAGCCCGTGGCGTATCGCGAAGTATCCGCCGGTACGGCCGGCGGTACGCCCTGTATGAAGGGATAGGGTTTCAACAGATAAAGGCCCTGCTCATCGGATTTATCCTGCGCCCAATGCAGCCCTAGGCGGAAATTCAAAGCCTCCGAGGGATTCCACTGCAATTGTCCGCGCACCGCGACTTTGTCCTTGTCGCCCAAGGATTGGCCCGTCACCCGATTGCGCTGCCACGCACCCCCCTGCTCCGTGGCAACCGACAGGCGCCCAGTCAAGTCCGGCGCGATGGTGCCCGACACGAACCCTTCTGCATTGACCTCGTTATGCGAACCGTACTCCAGCGAGACTCCCGCATGCGTTTCGGCGGTTGGCCGATTGCTGATGAAATTGATCTGGCCCCCGGTGGTATTGCGCCCGTACAACGTGCCTTGAGGACCGCGCAGGACCTCGACGCGGTCGATGTCGAACAGCTGGCCCTGGGTCTGAATCGGCAGCGCGAACGCCACGCCGTCGAGACTGACGCCGACGGGGGCGGTGTTATTCGACGTGTAGTCGATGAAGCCCACGCCGCGTAATCGAAACTGCGGCTGGCTGCTGCCGAACGCCGGCTCCACTTGCAGGCTGGGCACGGCGTTTTGCAGATCGTTGACGTAGGTGATGGACTTGTCGGCGAGGCTATCGCCGGATAGCACGGACATGGCGATGCCGACGCTTTGCGCCGATTCCTCCCGCCGCTGCGCGGTGACCACGATTTCCTCCAGCCCACGGGCGTCGTTGATCGACACCGCAGACGGGGCGGCGGCCGAGCTGCCCCAATGGGCGAAAATGGCGCCGACGCCTGCCGCAGCAGCCATTAACCGAATAAACATCCCATTCTCCTGATATCCGGAGCCGACACTCGTGGTGCGCGCATCATCCGTGACGCGCGCTTTCCTGTGAAGTGTTGTTTGCATAATTGGTAATGCGGAAATGTTATGATAATGCCCGCCGCTTCGGCGGCCCTTCATCCGACCCCCATGCGGACAAAATCCGCCCCCCGGCTTGACCGTGCAGCGCCATGTATTAATTACACTTGCGGTCCCGCACGATTTCTTCTCGCGCCATCCATGCGTAAACTATCTCCTCTCCGAATTTTCAAGGCCCATGATGCTGCGGAATTTCTTCATGCTCGCTGCGTGCGCGTTGCCCATGGCGGCCCAGATCGCGCGTGCCGATGCATCGCCCATTCCCGCGGCCGATTACAAGGTGGCGAAATCATGGCGTCTGGGCGGAACCACCGGATGGGATTTCCTGACGTTGGAGGGTAGCGGCGGCCGGCTGTTTGTCACCCGCGACGAGCGCGTCGATGTGATCGAAACCGTCAGCGGCAAACTGGTGGGGAGCATTCCTCGTACGGCGGGCGTTCGTGGCGTAGCGTTCGCGCCCGTGTTGAAGCGTGGTTTCACCAGCAACAGCCGGAGCAACACCGTCTCGGTATTCGAACTCGATACCCTGCGCGTGATTCAAGAGGTGCCGGTTTCGGGAATTTCTCCGGATGCCATTCTTTACGAGCCGCAACAGAACCACATTCTCGTCGCCAACCGTGAAAGCGCAAATCTATCGGTGATCGATGCGGGCACGCTGCAAGTCGTGGCGACCGTGCCGCTGCCGGGCCCTGCGGATGCCATGGCTACCGATGAGGCCGGGCACATTTATGTGAACATCGACAGCGCCCCGGGTCGGCTGCTTCTCATCGATGCCAAATCCCTCACGGTCAAGGCCAAGTGGCCGCTGAAGGAATGCGCGAATCCCACCGCGCTCGCTTTTGATGTAGCCAACCATCGCTTGTTCTCCGTGTGCGCCAACCAAGTGATGGCCGTGACGGATTCGGTGTCGGGCAAGTCCATCGCCCAAGTGGTCATCGGCAGAGGCTCCGATGGAGCCGTGTTCGATCCCGAGCTCGGTTTGGTATTCAGTTCCAACGGCATTGACGGCACCCTCACCGTGATCCATCAAGACTCTCCGGACGAATATCGCGTGATCGCGACGGTCACGACGCAGGTCAGCGCCCGCACCATGGCGCTGGATCCTGCCACGCACAGGATTTATCTGCCCGCCGCGCAATTCGGACCGCCGCCCGCGGTGACCGAGGAGCAGCCAAGGCCGCGCGCCACGGTGGTGCCCGATAGTTTTCTGATCTTGATTGCCCAACCAAAATAGGCTGGTTCCGTGAGCGAGCGAACTCAAGTGGTGTGCGGACATTGCGATTCGGTCGTGGGCCTGCCGAGTGATCGGCTCAACGACGCTCCGCGCTGCCCAAGTTGCCACTCTCCACTGTTCGAAGGCAAGCCTCTGGAGTTGACGGAGGCTAATTTCGACAAGCACATTAGCCGCAGCGACCTGCCTTTGGTCGTGGATTTCTGGGCACCGTGGTGCGGGCCCTGCATCGCCATGGCGCCAAGAAATCCACGACCAAAGGCAGGTCGCTGCGGCTAATGTGCTTGTCGAAATTAGCCTCCGTC
>DATHFW010000107.1:0-2219 GCA_035317945.1 Steroidobacteraceae bacterium
GCAGAGCATGGAAAAGCCACGCGCATCCGCCTCGTTTTTGCAGAGTCTGAGTCCTGCGGAATTCGCGGCAATTCTGCGCACCCTGTTGATCGGGCCGTCGATCGCCTTGCGCTAATCAATCCGGAAAATTCAGCTTGCGGACGACGGCTTGAAAACGTGGCTCGCGTCGGATCGGTTCCAGCATGGGGTCTGCCTTCATAAAGGCCAGGCCGGGATCTTTGACCTCATAAGCTCTTTCGATCCACTTGAGTGCTGTTTTTACATCGCCCCATTGAGCGTAAATACCTGCGTACTGGTAGGCGGCCGCGTCAGCGTTCTCCTTCACCAGTCGATCAAGCATGGCCTGCGCCTCGCTCTGGCGGTTCAGCTTGTTAAACAGCACCGCCAACGAGGCTTGCTTGGTCGCGTCGTCCGCCGGTTGACAGGCAGCTAGCGCCTCCTCAGTCCTGCCAAGCAAGAGCAGGGCTTCGCAACGAATTTCCTCGGCCGCATGGCTTCCTAGGCTGGCGACATGATCAGCAGCTTTGATCGACTCCTCGTACAGGCCGATGTACAGAAACGCAGTCGCTGAGTTGCCCCACGCGCCGGGCGATAGCGGGTTCAAAGCGAGCGCGCGCCGTATCGTCGTGGTCGCCTCCGCACTGCGGCCCATCAGCGCCTGAAAGTTGGCAACGGACGCCATCGCGGCCACCTCATTGGGCGAGAGCTCTTCGGCCTTGGCAAATTGTACCTGCGCACCTCGAAAATCGAGGTAGCCGTTCTGCAGGACGGTCCCATATTGGGCACGACTTTTTCCGTTTTGCGGTGCCAGTTCGATGGCTCGTTCAATATCGCGGCGCGCTTCGGCATACCGCCTCGCGATTCGCTCTTGCGGATCCCAGCCCCCGGCGAGATTCGATTCCGCGTTGCCGCGCTCCGCATAGGCGTCGGCGTACTGCGGATCGAGGCGGATGGCCTGCGTCGTCAATTCCACCGTTTGATTGAGATTCTGCTGCGATTGGTGTCCATTCAGCGCCCTGGCGCGAAAGAACAAGTCAAGAGCCCGCGGATCGTGGGTACCGCCTGCCTCGACCAGGGCCGGCAGATCGTCAATGAGCTTGACGCGCAGACTCTGTATCACCGCCGCGGCAACATCGCTCTGCAGCTTGAGGACGTCCTTGAGGTCGCGATCGTAGGTCTGTGACCAGAGCTCGAACCCGGTCACCGCACTGATCAGCTGCGCGGAGATGCGGACCTTCGTTCCCTCGCGCCGGACGCTGCCCTCCAGCAGGGCCGCGACGTTCAGCGTGCGGGCAATGTCGGCAACGGTGGTGGATTTTCCCTTGAACGAGAACGAGGATGTGCGCGCGGCGACATGCAGTCCCGGCAGGCGCGACAGCGCATCCAGCAGTTCCTCGGACAGGCCGTCGGAGAAGTACTCTTGCGCGGGATCCCCGCTCATATTGGCGAAGGGCATCACCGCGATGGAATGCTCCGGCGGGATGAATCCGGCGACTTTCGCAGGCGCCGATGGCGGGTTCGCGGCGATCGCAGACTCCGGCGCCGCGCCGGCACGCGCGTTCAGGTAGTGGCGCACACCTATCGCCGCCAGAACGGCGAGGGTGAAAGCTCCGGCGCCCAGCAGGAGAGTGCGACGTTTAGAGCCCGACGGACGGGCGCCAGTCGCGGACGCCGGCGGAGCCAATGCCGGTATCTGCCCCGGGGCGGCTTGGGGCACCGCCAATAGCCGATTCACGCGGTCGACGAAGCTGTCAGGGACGCTGCCGCCGAGCAGGCGCACCCACTGCACTTCCTTGAACCTATCGGGCAAGTTATCGCTGTCCTCCGGTGTGTCATCGATCGCCACCGGCAGCAGGAAGGCGCGTTCTTGACTCATCAAATGGGAACGGTCGACGGCGAGCTTCCATTCGAGGCGGAAGTAGCCTTCCTGACGCGCACGGGTGCTCCTGGAAATGATGGCGAGGAATAACGTGCAGTTCTTGATCTGCTTGCGGATCGAGGCATCCCAGGCATCGCCGCCGCGCAGTTCGCTCTGATCGAACCAAACCTCAACGCCGGCGTTGCGCAGCGATTCGCAGATCTTCAGCGCCGCTTCGCGATCGTCGGAGGCGTAGCTGATAAAGACCGCTTTCTTCGCTTCTGTCGTCATTGGCGTCCGGACCTAAGGCGGACGCCTGATCCTCATCCCAGTTCTTCCTTAAACGGAAAACATTATACTG
>DATHFW010000108.1:0-4156 GCA_035317945.1 Steroidobacteraceae bacterium
CGCTCGTTTTCGCCCAGCAGCCCGAATGCCGAGGCCTGCAGCGAACGGTATTGCAGACTGTCCGGTTCCAGGCTCAGCACGCGCTCGAGCAGCGGCAGCATAACGTGTGCCTTTTGCTGCATATGCAGCGTCCGTGCAAGATCGAATCGGGCGCGGCTGTAGCCCGGCGCGATGCTCAGGCACTGCGCATACAGGCGCTCCGCCTCGACATAGTCCTCGCGTTCGGCCGCAACTTCGGCCAGCAGGCGCAGCGCTTCAGGATCTTGGGCGTCCCGCGCCAGCTGCAAGCGCAGCAGCGCTTCGGCGGTATCGAGCCGAAAGTTGGCCAAAGCTGCGTGCGCCTCGGCGAGATGCTTCTCGGGGGACGCGAGGCGGGTAAAATGCGCATACGCGACATCGCAAGCGTCGGCATCGCCGCTCTTGGCATACAGATTCGCCAGCTCGCGCCATGCTTCCGCGAGGTTCGGCTCGAGCCCGACCGCATGCTTGAGTGCGGCGAGGGCTTCCTCATGCTGCCCTTCGGCAGCCAACGATCGTCCGAGCTCAAATTGAATCGGCGCCGAGTTCGGCTGAGCAGCCGCCAGTTCGCCGAAGGACGCGGCAACCTCGGCGTTCCCGCTGCCGCGGCGCGCCGTACCCAGCAGCAGCGTTGCCGTCGGATGACCGGGATGCTCCTTGAGAATTTCGGCTGCTTCGCGCGCGGCGGCGGCTGGATCGGTGTCCAGCAGCGTTGCCGCCCGCATCAACCTCGCATCGACCTGCATCATGTCCGTCATCGCCCTCCATTATCGAACAGGGCTAGAATATGCGCGAGAACCAACCACCATAGGTGAGTTTCTTGAGCAACGTCAATCCCGTCCCAGCCGACAATGGCACGATTCTGCAGTTGATCCAGGGGTCCAAGGCGGCCGAAGCGGCCGGCCGCACTAGCGAAGCCGACCAGCTTTTGGCCCGTGCCGCGCAACTCGCACCGGGGCATCCGGCCGTGCTCAACGAACTGGGCCTGCGCATGATGCAGCGGGGCGAGTCCGCCAAGGCGCGCGAACTGTTTCAGCACGCGACCCAGGCAGACCCCGGCCACCCAGCATTGTGGGCGAATCTGGCCGCGAGCCTGGACGCACTCGGCCTGCAGCAAGAGGAACTCGAGGCGATTGAAAAGGCGCTTGCCCTGGAGCCGAGGCATTTACCCTCGCTTCTGCAAAAGGGCGCATTGATCGAAGGCCGCGGTGACACGCGTAATGCCGCCAGAGCGTACCGCAACGCGCTAGCGACCTTGCCGGCCGGCGCGACCCCGATACCGGCGCTGAGCGGCATGGTCGATCGAGCGCGCGCAGCGGTAAATGCCGACGATGCCGCCCTGGCCGATGCCATGGAAGCGCGGCTTGCGGCAATCCGCGATCGGCACGGCGGCGCCAATTTCAAGCGGGTCGATCGTTGCATCGAGCTGATGACCGGCCGGCGCGCGCGCTATAGGCCTGAGCCCACTTTCATGTACTTCCCTGAGATTCCGGCGATCGAGTTTTTCGAGCGCAGCGATTTCCCGTGGCTGGACGCCATCGAGGCCGCCACCGACGACATTCGCACCGAGCTGACCGCGGTGCTGGTGGCGGATCGAGCCGGCCTCGAGCCTTACATCGCCTATCCCGACGGCGTGCCGCTCGACCAATGGCGCGAGCTCAATAAGTCGCGGCGCTGGAGCGCCTACTTTCTGACGAACCAGGGAGTGGATCAGCCGTCGCACATCGCGCGCTGCCCTCGCACCATGCAAGCGCTCGAGGGCGCGCCGCTATGCGACGTGCCGTCGCGGGCACCGACGGTGTTCTTTTCCATTCTCGATGCCACGACGCATATACCCCCGCATTCCGGCGTCACCAATACACGGCTGACGGTGCATTTGCCGCTCATCGTGCCGCCGGAGTGCGGATTCAGGGTCGGCAGCGAGACGCGGGAATGGGTGCCCGGCAAGGCATGGGTGTTCGATGACACGATCGAGCACGAAGCCTGGAACCGGTCTGACTCGCCGCGCGCCGTGCTGATCTTCGACATTTGGAATCCGCTGCTCACCGCGGCCGAGCGCGACATCGTGCGCGCCGCGACCGAAGTGGTCGGCACCTACTACGCGAGCGCGCCGGGAAGCGCAGCATGAACCGGTTGCGGCTCGGTGCATTCCTTGCCGCGCCCTTCAGCTTGAGCGCAGTTGCGCTGGCGTGCGCGCAGACCACGGCGGATTCCGTGCCGATGAGCGTGCTCAAGCAATGCGCTGCAATCAACTCGATAGCGGAGCGGGTGGCCTGTTATGACAAGCTGGCCGGGCGCGCACCGGCAACGGCTTCTTCTCGTGCGACAGCACCTAGCGCGGAGGCGCCGGCCGCCGCGTCTGCGCCCGCGCCCGCGCCCAAAGAATCCTTCGGACTGTACAACGCCGAACACCCCAAAGCACCGGCTGTGGAACAGCTGATCACTGGGCAAGTTATCTCCATCGGGAGCAACAGCCGAGGCCGCGTTACCGTCACGCTGAGCGGGGACCAGGTATGGGAACTCGATCGCGCGGATCCGGTACTGGCGAATGGCGATTCGGTGACGATCCAGCGCGGAGCGTTGGGTTCGTTCATCCTGACCACACCCGCCGGCCGAATACACCGCGTGCACCGCATGCGCTGAAAAAAAAGGCGGGCCCAACGGCCCGCCTTTTTTGTCGTCTTCGAAGTTTGGCTTAGAACTGCGCCGTTATGCGCGCGAACAAGAAGCGGCCCAACGAGTCGTACGTTCCTGGGAAGGTATTGCCGTTGCAAGAACTTCCGAGCGTGGTGATCGTCGGACAATCCGAAGCGAAGCCGCCACCGCCCGAAGTAACGATCGGCGGGTCCTTGTCCAGCACGTTGTTGACGCCCACTTGCAGCTTGAACATCTTGTAGAGCGCGATGTCGGCCGACAAGTCGAGGTAGCTGTACGGCTTGATGTGCTGCGTGAGCGGCAACGGAGTCCCTGCCAACTGCGGATCCGGGCTGATCTGCTGAGAATCGGCACCGCTGATGAAGCGCCAGCGAGCGGTGATATCAAATCCGCTCCACGGCGTGGCCCAGGTGGTGTTGAACACATGGCGCCATTTCGCGTTCGGCGCACCGCAGGTCGTGCCGAAGTAGCCGGCGCAATCGTAGGCTGGGCCTCCGGTCAAAGGCTGCGTGCCCAGGTTGATCAACCGCGTTCCTTCCAGATTGAAAAGCAGCGAGCCTAAATTCGTCAAGGGCAGCCGATAATTGAACTTCGCATCGACACCGCGTGTGGTCAGTGAACCGAAGTTCACGTTGGTGTCGGTGATGAAGCCTTGCGGAGTCCTGAACAACGAGCCGTTCGGATCGCGATGGACCGCGCTACAAAAGACCGGATCGCCGGTGGCAATACAATTGTTGATGATCGTATCGGCGCCGACAGACCCGATCGTGTTCTTTATTTTGATGTTGAAATAATCGAATGACATCGAGAAATCATGAATGAATCGCGGCGTGAGGATGATGCCCGCCGTATAGGTATCGGCTGTTTCCGGCTGCAAGCCCGGGTTGCCGCCGATAAAGCCGTTGTATTGGGCGGCGCTGTTGGCCCCGATGTTCCCGTATTGCGCCGCAGTCACACCCGTCAGAGCGCACTGCGCTGCCGTCGCCTTCGGCGCTACGCCCGGTTTGTTCGAGCAGGGATCGGTCGATCCGTCCAGTTGCACGGACTGCGGCGAGAACAACTCGCCGATGTTCGGCGCGCGTACCGAGCGCGAGTAGCTGGCGCGTACTCGGACGTCGCTGGTGGGCGCCCACTCACCGCCGAACTTATACGTGTTGGTGTTAAACCCTAGATTGTAGCTGGAGTACCGATAGCCGACATTCAATCCCAGAGACTCGGCCATGGGCTTGTGATCGAGGAGCGGAATGCCCATTTCAGTGAAAGCTTCCCAGACGTGATAGGCGCCGGCCACCGGGACCGTTGGCCCGCCTGAACCTTCCGCATTGCCTTCCTCACTTGCAAGGTCGGGGGAAAATACCGCCGACTCCGACCGGTATTCCGAGCCAAGGTTGACCTTGATGCCTTCGTCCGCAAACGGGGATTTGATGTTCCACTTGCCCAAGTCAACCTTGGCTCGGAATACCGGTCGGAGTCGGCGGTATTT